>NZ_JAMSKY010000022.1:0-14204 GCF_023806745.1 Lactiplantibacillus sp. B652
GGGGATCGCTCCCTGCGAGGGTAGGACGTTGCCATGCGATTATTCCGACATAGCTCAGTTGGTAGAGCGCTTGACTGTTAATCAAGATGTCGACGGTTCGAGCCCGCCTGTCGGAGTGACATAGATGTTGGCAATTGTGTTAACATCTATTTTTATATCATGCCGGCTTAGCTCAGTTGGTAGAGCATCGGTATCGTAAACCGAGGGTCATCAGTTCGACTCTGGTAGCCGGCACTTGCGAGGTGGGAAGTTGTTCTCACCTTTTTATTTAGCCCAAATTCAAAAATTAGACGGCAGCCTGACACAATCGTGTCAGGCTGCTTTTAGTTAACGGTAATTTTGGGGCAGTTGACCGTAAGCAGTAAATAACCGGCCGCATTCCTAGCATCCGCCATATGGATTATGATTACCTCATCAAATAAATTGGTGAGGTGTTTTTGATGAATAAACAAGAAATCGTGCAAAGGACAAGCGTGTTCTAAACTTTTCAAAAACCGAGAAATTTAGAACACGCTTTTGTTATTGAAAACAATCTGAAAGGCATAAATCAACACGGTCAGTTATTTACTGCTTGCAGTATTTCGGCAACTGAGACTGAGCAGTCCATCAATCAGATGACAGTCGCAAGGAATAAGCCTGATTGTTGCGTAAGCTTCGGTAGTAAAGTCGATGGCATTTTTATGAAGAACTTGGGCCTAAACCAAGTTGGTCGGCACATCGATATTTGATGTGCCATCATTAACTGATCTGATAACTTTGTTTCGGGCACATCGTCAAGGGTTACTGACGATCGTTACCTGAAACTGCCTAGAACTCAATCTGACTCATGATTTCATGCTAAAACGGGATGTGCTAGTTCTAAATCCTCAGAGCTAAATGTAATCTTGCAAGACGTTGCCGGCGACAGGATGCCTTAAACAGCTCATAATAGGCAGCAACGACTGACGTCACGCTTGAATAAGGATGTCGGCTGGTAGGAGAAAACTAACGGGAGATTGGTAATAGCCCGTGTCTGAGACGTGCTTTAGGCTCGCTCCACTGAAGTCATGGTATGAGCGCTGGTCTATTGCAGTGTGTTCTCACCCAGCGCTAAAAAATACTTTTCTAGTGCAAATATGTTTTAGTGTACATTATGGGATAATGGCTGGGATAAAAACGCTCACAGATTGATGGTGATGGGGCTTCAATAAGTCTAGTGAAATTGGGACATCCGATAAGCTAATTAGCCTGATAATCACAGTTTGAGGTTTTGTTTAATAAGAATTTTGATGAATTGTCACGTGATTTGACATTTAGTGAGTATTAATTATTTTGTTTTAAATTAGAATTCAATGTATATGCTAATGATAAATAGTCCCCCGTCAGTGCAATGATAATCAGTTTAAAGCGGAATAACGCGGTTTCTGGTTCGTTAATAATTGTGGATGAGAATTCATTTAATGGTTATTAGATTAGAAGATGGTTAGTGCTATTGTTGAATATGATTAAGGCTAGTATAATAGTTATTATGTTTAATTAAGAAACAAAATTTGTTACTTTTAAACGAATACAAACTGGTTATGAAGTTTGGAGGAATCGATATTGGATAAGGAAGAAAAGCTGGATCGGTCGTTCTTTGGCCAACCCCGTGGCTTGCGGACGTTGTTCTTCACTGAAATGTGGGAACGGTTCAGTTATTACGGGATGCGCGCGTTACTGATCTACTATATGTATTACAGTGTCGCTAAGGGTGGCTTGGGATTCGACCAAGTCACCGCCGCATCAATCATGTCAATTTATTCGGCCTTAGTTTACGTTTCTAGTGTTCTCGGTGGCTTTTTAAGTGACCGGGTCTGGGGGAGCCGTAAGACCGTCTTTATTGGTGGGGTCTTCATCATGTTGGGGCATATCGTGCTCTCAACCCCATTTGGCGTTGGCGCACTATTTGTTTCCATCGCACTGATCGTTATTGGGACCGGGTTATTAAAGCCCAACGTTTCAGATATGGTTGGTCAATTATACACCGCTGAAGATACGCACCGGGATGCCGGCTTTAGTATTTTCGTCTTCGGGATTAACTTAGGTTCACTGGTCGCACCAATATTAGTTGGCCGAATCGGATTGAGCGTGAACTTCCACTTAGGGTTCTCATTAGCCGCCATCGGGATGTTCTTTGGCCTGTTACAGTACTACTTTGATGGTAAGAAGAACTTAAGTACGGCTAGCCTTTACCCAACTGATCCATTGGAACCCGGTGATATGAAGAAAATCACCACACGGACCACACTGGGTGTCATCGGAATTGCGTTAATCTTACTCTTAATGTGGTTAATGCATGCCTTGACACTCGACAACGTGATCAGTTTGATCAGTATTCTGGTTATTTTGACCCCAATCGTCTACTTTATCTTGATGTTAACGTCTGAAAAGACGAATGCAACTGAACGTTCACGGGTTCGTGCCTACATTCCATTGTTTATTGCCGCAGCGTTATTCTGGGCCATTGAAGAACAAGGATCAGCCGTGTTGGCATTGTTTGCCGCCAACCGCGTTAACCTTAACATTGGTATTTTTCACTTAGCTGCCTCTGATTTCCAAATGTTGAACCCACTGTTCATCATGATTTACACCACACCGTTCGTTTGGTTATGGACGAAGTGGGGTAAGAAGCAACCTAGCTCACCAGCCAAGTTTGCGGTTGGGTTAGTATTCGCCGGTGCTTCATACTTGATCATGGCCATGCCAGGTGCGCTCTTCGGAACTGCCGGTAAAGTTAGCCCACTCTGGTTAGTGGCTAGCTGGGCAGTCGTTGAAATCGCCGAAATGCTGATTTCACCAATTGGGTTATCTGTGACGACTAAGTTAGCGCCAAAAGCGTTCGCTTCACAGATGATGAGTATGTGGTTCCTGACCGACTCTGTTGGTAGTGCAGTTAATGCGCAGATTGTTCGCTTCTACTCAACGAAGACTGAAGTGCCATACTTCGCAATTATTGGGATCGTCAGCGTCTTACTCGGGATCGTGCTGTTTACGATGGTACCGATGATCAAACGGTCAATGCAAGGCGTTCGTTAAACGCAATTTTAATGAAGGTATGTTATCTTATTGATAGCATATCTTTTTTTGTGAGGAGGAATTGACATCGTACGGCTAGCTTTCAGTAGTGATAATCATTTTGATGTGAATCGAATCGATGCGGCCGCGATGATGCGCGCCCAAGCGACCTATTTATTGCAACAAGGCGTGCAGTGGTATTTAGTTGCTGGCGACTTGTTCAATGATTTTCAGCGCAGTGAACAGTTTATTGTCGATTTACAGGCGTTATTAGGCGCTCAGACCCGCGTTTACTGGATTGCGGGTAATCATGACATGGTTCACGGTGTTTCGTTTGACGAGCTTGAAACGGGCCAATTCGCGGGCTATCTCCATAACCGCTACGTTGATATTCCCGGGACGGACTGGCGCGTGATTGGCAATAACGGCTGGTATGATTATCAATACGCCGCCCAAGAGCCCGACACGACGACGGCCGACTTCTTGCACTGGAAAAATGCGTTTTGGATTGACCGGGCCATTAAACAACCAATGAGCGATGGGGAACGGACGGCGTTGATGCTGAATCAAGTCAAAGCGCAATTGGTCCTGGCAGCCGCTGAACAGAAACAAGTGGTGTTTATGACTCACTTTGTGCCGCGGGCCGACTACTTGCAGTTTGCAACCGGGAAGCGGTTTTGGAATATGGCTAACGCGTTGATGGGAACACCACGTTTGGGCGAATTATTGGAACAGTTTAATATCGCCCACGTCTTGTTTGGGCACTTACACGTTCATCCGAAGCCACGGACCTTTGGGCAGACGACTTACTACGATCAGGCGGTCGGATATGGCCTCAAACGAATCAATGAATGGCGGGCAACTAATTTCATGGCAGAGTGGTATCAAGATACCCAAATCATTGATTTAAAATAAATTCAAAAAAAGTTTTGAAAAAGCCTTGATTTTTTATTCAAAATTATGTATTCTAATATAGTTGAATGATTCACGGAGGGGTAGCGAAGTCTGGCTAAACGCGGCGGACTGTAAATCCGCTCCTTCGGGTTCGGTGGTTCGAATCCACTCCCCTCCATTTCATTTTTGGGCTATAGCCAAGTGGTAAGGCAACGGGTTTTGATCCCGTGATGCGCTGGTTCGAACCCAGCTAGCCCAATAGATAACACACAATAGTCGTCAATGAGACTCAATGAGCCTTGTATGACGGCTTTTTTGTTGCCATCGACACACAATAAGGCACAATAGGGCACAAATAAAATGCACCACAATTGCACCAAAAGTGCACCACAGAATGCACCACGGATTTATATTAAATGTCCATGTAGCGAGCTAGCTTAGAAGCCGCCTCGTTTCGTTGCTTTTTGGTAACGTGTAAATAGATCTGTTGTGTAATCTTTAAGTCAGCATGACCGAGCGTTTTAGAAACTTCGTTAATCGTGGCACCAGCTTCGAACGATAAAGTACAAAAAGTATGTCTAAAAGCATGAATCTTTATGCGTCTTAGATCATATCTTTTGCAGATACTACGATTCCAATGGTCAGGCATACTCGGTGATAGTGGTTGATTGTCGTTGCTAGCAAAAATAAGTTGTTTAGGGTTTTTGGAATTGAAGCCCAATTCAAAATATTGTCTAGCTTGGGTCATCCGCCACTTATGAAGCCATTGCAACGTCTTAGGGTCAATTGTGATAGTGCGATAGCTACTATTTGTCTTGGGCGTTTGCGTAACGATTCGCCAGTTCTTACCTAGTGATTGCGTCTTGTTAACCGTTATTTCGTTGGTTTCAAAGTTAATGTCCCGCCACTGTAATGCTAGTGCCTCGCCACGGCGTAGACCAGTGAACGCTAACAGACGGAACAACATAAAAGCTTGTGGGTTGTCATAATCGTAGGCACAATCAAGAAAATGCACTAGCTCGGACTTCTCATAAAAATCAATGTGAGGTGCTTGCTGGTGCTTTTTTTGTTTTGGTATACTGGTCTTAGCCATTGGGTTACGGGTGGTTAATTCCATCCGTACACCAAAATCAAAAACACTAATGACATACGTTCTAAAACGGCGGTACTGTTTGAGACCTTGATTAAGCCAGCTATGCACGATTGATTGACATTGGGCGACAGTGATACGTTTAACCCGTTGAGAGCCTAACGCTGGCAATATATGCAGTCTGAATATATCTGCTGTCTTAGCCCATGTTGATTCTTTGACTTGTGATTGGTAGTCCTCGCTGAACCACTTTTCGTATAACTCATTAAAAGTAATATCGTTGCTTGATACATAACCTTTTCTAGTAAAATCTGTCTGAACATTGGAAGTCCATAATTGGGCTTCTTTTTTTGTCTTAAAACCACGTTTGTGCATCCGTTTGGCTTTGCCGTTGGTATCTTTACCCACGGATGTAAAAGCCTCCCAGAAAGCACCAGATTTAGTTTTATACTGTTTGAATGTAGCCATATTGATTATTCCTTTCATACCAGCTGGCGGGCAAGTATGTAAAGGCTAATTAGTTTAAGAGTGTTTTGAGAAATGTAATTAAAAGTTTTCTTTTTTCTGCGTCTAGTTTATTGCCATTATCATCGATATAGATAGGCGCTCCGGCTAGTGCATCCTGAATAAAAATAGGAACTTTACCGGGGTGAGTTGATCGTGCGTTTAATAAAAAACCTATAACATCAATGTCTATTGTGTTGTTTTTCGGGTTTTGAGAATTTACATTGAGAATATTTTTTTCTCCTGACATGCCATTTAAATATGCTGATGATACACCAAGAACTTTAGATATTTTTTGAAGTGATTCAATTTTTGGCTGCCTTTTGTTGTTTTCATAGGCGCTTATTGACGAAACCGATAAACCACTTTGTTTTGCGAGAGAAACGATAGACATATTTTTAGCTTTACGAGCTATTCGTATATTATTCAATGAGTTCACCACTATTCTACATTTGTTTGTACTTTACGGTTATTATTCTACAAATGTGCTTGACTTGTCAACTGCACTTTTGTAGAATTGTAACCAATCATACACAAAAGTAGGTGATTAAAATGGTTGAGACAACTAAAGAGTTAACTCATGCAATTGGTCGGAAGCGTGGGGAACTTAATATAACAGTGCTAGAACTATCACGGCAAACCGGTGTTAGTCGGTGGACATTAGACAAAATTTTATCTGGAGAGCGAACTAGTGTGAGAGTGGGGACTATCGCTAAACTTAATGATTGGCTATATAAGCAAGTTTAAGGAGGCCGTGCTATGGATTTAGTAACGTTAACATCACAGCGATTGGACGCGGAAGCATATACGACTGGCGATGTGATTGCGAAGTATGCAGGGATTACCCACCATGCTGTTAATGTAACGATCAATCAGCAGTATGAGAGGTTGGCGCGTGCAGGTAATGGCAAGGTGTCATTTAAAATGAAGCCTATGCTAAGTGGTCAAAAAGCTAAGGTCTATTTACTCAACGAGCAACAGGCTACCTTGCTGATCACGTTCTTAAAGAACACACCACGGGTAGCTGATTTCAAGGAGGAACTTGTTAGACAGTTTACAGTTATGAAACGTGAATTGATTTTGCGTCAGGCTAAGTTTGAACTAGGTAAGGATTTTTCTAAGTCATTGCATGAAACGATTAAAGAAAGTCCGGCGCTAGGTGAGCATGGTCACTTATACGTGAATATTAACAAGTTAGTGTATAAGCAGGCGTTAGGGGTCAACGTGAATGAGTTGCGCAAAGCTCGCAATATTCCTAAGACCGAGGCTATTACTCACTACTTAAGTTCTAGTGAGGCGGATGCAGTCAAGCGGGTTAAACAGCAGATCAGAACGCTACTTGAAATGAAACTGGACTACCAGCAAATCAAGCAAGCTTTGCAAATTCAAGGCGTGATTTACCGTATTGAGTTGCAATTGCCGGTTAAAGCATCCGTAATGCAATAACCTATTAGGCTAAGTGCTGAGAGGCGGTGAGGACGATTACAGAACCGATTAAGGTGTTATTAAGTGATGAACAGGCGCAGGCACTACGCGACTTCGTATACCAGCTAACTACGGATTCAATCAGTCAGGCTAAGCGTGATGTGGGTGCTAGTCAGCAGTGGTTACGCAAGAAGAAAGCAGCGGCGTATGCGGATGTATCAGAGGGAACGTTTGCAGGCTGGACGAAGCAAGGATTAGTAGGCCACGTCATTAATGGATCAGTGCTATTTAATAAGCACGACATAGACTTCTATATCAATCACAATGGAAAAATGAAGTAATAAAATCCGGCTGGCGGGCAATTGCGTTTGATGAACACATAATAAATTCGAGTGAGGATGGTAACTATGATTGGAACACTATTGATGAGTTTAGTTAAGTTTATGATTATTTCAGCGGTTGGCAACGTGTCATTTAAATTGATTGCTAATCCGGGTAAGTATTTCGGTTAGGCAGATTAAGGAGTTAGAACATGAATGAGCGTACAAAAAAAGTCCGTGTTACTCGCCAAAGTATCACACGGACAGCCTGAAAACACTACTGTTATGGGCTTTTTGTATACTCATTTTACTACAAAATGAGGAGTAAACACAATGGGTAACCCAATTTATGAACTATCAAAGTTAAATGATATTAGCGCGGCGTGCAAGCACGCGGGTATTTTACTAGAACGGGTCAATAAAGCAAATAGCAGCATTTTGGCCATTAGTGATTTAGTTGAACCAACGTTGAAACACTTAATTAGTAATGCGCCTGATTATTTTGAGTTAGACGCTGACAGACTACGAAAAACACTTGAAAACCGAGAAACGACTATCTATAGCACAATGTGTGTATTAGTAGAGATGGGTACACTAGCAATGAATATTGATGAGGAGACAAGCGGTCTAAGTGGGGTTATTGATGACATTAATAGCACTGTAAACGGGATTAATGACGGTATTAACTCCATTTTGGATGGTGGTAATTCGGATTGCAGCGATGATAACTCACAGGGGGCGACTAATCATGAATAATACACAGACGCAATTAAATCATGCTAAGACGACTTTACAAGGCACTTTATTGCAACTGGACTACTTACAAGAGCTAGTCAATCAAACGGTAATGCGTGATAGTCAGCGGACTAAAATTAGCCAGCAAATTCATAACATTGAAGTGAACAACCAAGGCGCATTGAAACAACTTGCATCCGTCTATGAAGTCCCGTTAGTCGGGATAGCCAAGTAGGATGGTGAGCGAATGAAAGCAAACGACAGGCTAATGAGGGCGCTACAACTTGCCCGTGATGGTGTTGCGGTTTACCCCTTAGCAAGTAACAGCAAAGTGCCGTTAAAAGGCACACGGGGCTATAAGGACGCTGCCACGGATGTAGAAACGATTAAAGGCTGGTTTGAGCATGTCCCAAGGGCGAACCTTGGCATCCGTTTAGACCAAGCTAAGTTAATCGTGGTGGATATTGACCGACATGGTGATATTGATGGCACGGAAACATTGAGAAAACTCAATCAGCGAGGCAAGCCCCTGCCGAGTGACACTTATATTGAGCAGACCCCGAATGATGGCTTACATTACTTCTTTAAGTTGTCGGTTAAGCTAGATATGAAACGGCGAACAGGTCTATATCCGGGTATTGATGTACTGACTGACTTCGTAGTAGTAGCACCGAGCGTGATCAATGGTAGTGATTATAGGGCAATTGAACCAACTAACGAGATTACGACAGCGCCCCAGTGGTTAATTGATGATCTGTTACCCAATCAACGGATGAACAAGGCACCACAGCACGCCTCACAGATACGAAAGACGTGGGCGGGACGAATGCTTGATGACTTAGTGGCTGGTACTGGCGAGGGCAGTCGCAATAGCTACCTGACTTCGTTATTAGGCAAGTTACTACGGACTGGCTGTAATGGAATGACGGCCTACGAGCTACTACAATATGCTAACGAGCGATTACAACCGCCGTTACCGGATAAAGAGGTTAATACTATTTTCAAGTCCATCATCAAACGGACGTAGGAGGTGTCAATGTGTCAGAGGATAAGAACTTAAAGCAAGCCATCCAAGAGCATGACAAGCGGATTAATAACGTCACAGCTTTAAAGGGTGATGATTGGCAAGACCAACTCCGATTAACGACCCAAGGGGCTATTCGGCGGAGTTCGCTATACAATATTTTACTGTTTATTGAAAATGACCCGAATTTAAAAGGTGTGTTGGCCTATAACGAGTTCTCGGATCGAGTGGTGAAGTTACGTTCTAATGATAAAACGGGACTAAAAAAGGGCGATTGGCGAGATACGGATGATTCCTTACTACGGTTTTATTTTGACGCACAATATAACATTTTGCTGTCAAAGGATAACTTGCTGGATAGCATTGTTAAAGCGTCACAGGAACATGGCTTTGACCCGATGAAAGAACGGATTGAAACGGTGAAGTGGGACGGCCAGCCAAGGGCGGAAACCTTTTTCATTGATTACCTTGGTGCCGAGGATAATCACTATACACGGATGGTAACTCGCAAGTGGTTAGCTGGGGCGATTGCACGGGTTTATCTTCCCGGAGTGAAGTTTGATATTATCCCAATCTTAGAGGGAAGCCAAGGACTTGGCAAGAGTACCTTGGTGCGCCAGTTAGCGCCCGATTACTTTAGTGATGACATGAAGAGCATGAAAGATAAAGACGACTATCAAAAGCTAATGGGGAGCTGGATTATTGAACTTGCTGAACTGTCGGCCATGAACAAGACTGATATTGAGAGCATTAAGAACTTTACTAGTGCCCAGTCGGACTATTACCGCAACACTTATGCGCGCCGGCCAGAACAACATCCGCGCCGGAATGTCTTTATCGGTTCAACCAACCATCGAGACTATTTAAAAGACGCTACTGGTGAACGGCGCTTTTATCCGATTAAATGCGGGGTACAGCCCGTTACTAAGAACCCGCTAAAGGCGCAACAAGCTGACATGCTGCAGATCCTCGCCGAAGCTAAGACTTGGTTTGACGCTGGCGAGCAGCTTTATTTTGACCAGCAGACGCTTAATGAGGCCAAAGCCTATCAACAAGAAGCCCAAGTTATTGATCCAATGCGTGAGGCTGTAAATGATTATCTGACAATGATGGTGCCGACTAATTGGGAAGAATTGACGGTTAGTGTTAAACAGTCATATTTCACGGCTATTGAGAATGGTAATCCAATTGATTCGGATTCAGAAAGCTGGTTACATGCGAAACTAGCACCGAATAAAGAACCAATTCAGCGCACGACTACCCGTGAGATCATGGCGGTTGTTTTTGACCATGCGACTAACAAATATTTTAGTGGTCGGACTAACGCCGAAGCTAAGAAGATTAAGTTGATTATGGATAATATGGAGGGCTGGGAATACAGCCAAAATTTAGTTATTAACAGCAAGCGCAGTCGGGGGTATCAACGTACTTAATTGGTACTTTATTAAATAACCCGTGTAACCTGTGTAACGTGTGTAATCATTGATATATTAGGATTTAAGATTAAGTGAACGTGTGTGATACGTGTGTTAACCCGTGTAGAAACTACACACGTTGAGACACGTTACACACGGCTATGGTTTGAAATAAACGTTGCTATATCAGCGTTTTACACAGGTACACACGTTACACGGGTATTTTAGTTTGTAAAAAGGTAAAAAAATGAAATAAAGCTAATCACAGATAATACAGAGGGTTGGGAACATAAAAGAGTACACATTGGAGAACGCTATTTACGGATGTATGTTAGGTGTTAAATAGAAACTTATTACTAAATAACGTGGTTCAAGTGGTTCAAAGTGATGTAAAGCTATATATATCAAGCGATACAAAGATTTACTAACGTGGTTCATACGTGGTTCAACGTGGTGCTATCATGGTTCAAATGAACCACGTTGACCACGTATGAACCAACAGTGAGGTGACAACAAATGTTGCTATATCGGCGTTTGAACCAATGAACCACGATGACCACGTTAAAACGATATTAAACTTTAAAGAATTGCATTTAAGATGAAATAGGAAAAGGTAGGTGCCATTAAAATGACGTTATCAATGACTGAATTTAAAGTATTAAACATGTTGCCTCGTGGTGCAGGTTACCCAATGACAATACCGAATATCTGCAAGGTAACCGGGCTTAAAGAACGGGATGTCAGAGAAGCCATTAGTATCTTAATTAATCAACATGGCGTGCCAATTGTTGCTAACCGGGGCGGTCATAATACGGGGATGTTTATTGCAACGGATGAAGCCGAGTTGAATATCGGGGTCACTTCGTTTAAGAACCAAGTTACTACGATGAACGCCCGTATTAGAGCCATAGAGCAAGCTGACTTGAACGGCTGGGAGAAAGCCCTAAGACCAGACATTAAGCG
Organism: Lactiplantibacillus sp. B652; assembly: GCF_023806745.1. Lineage (NCBI taxonomy): Bacteria > Bacillati > Bacillota > Bacilli > Lactobacillales > Lactobacillaceae > Lactiplantibacillus > Lactiplantibacillus sp. B652. The sequence goes on from NZ_JAMSKY010000022.1 coordinate 11,404, forward strand.
CTTAGAGACACAAGTAAGCCACGATAAGGAGGCGAACTAGTATGCGAGTGCTTTACCCTAAGTTAGTTGAAGAAGCCTATAATTACATTGCTAAGGCTGAACCAGCCGTTAAGAATGCGCCTAACGCTGTTAAGTCAGAGATATACAGCAAGATGGTTAATGACGGGATAATTGATGAGAATGGCGAACCAACACAGACAGCTATTGATCGGGGCTTCATTGATGGTGATAGCGAGCTAGATTATGAACCGGCTACGCTGACCAAGTTTAAAGCAATGTACCCGTGTTATAAGGAGTATGACGATAGCCATTTCAGCCACACCGATCAGGGCTGGGTGATTGACAGCTATGTAATGAAGTCATTATCACTTAAAGCTCTCAATGACCCGGACAGTAGCGAAGAACAGCGCGCACTCGCCCGTCACGCACTACAAGAGATTGAACGGTTTAGTTAATAAGTGTAAGTGAGTATCGTGCTAAAAAGTACGATGCTTTTTTTAGTTGAGCGAAGTTGTCCCGTTAGTTATTTATATGAAAATGGATTGTTATATCAATGGTTAAAAGGCTTTGATGGCAATATAAAATATTGGAAAATAATGGAATCAAAATGTTAGAAAATGTTAGAAATAAAAAACGGGATAATGCTAACAATTGCTAACCTAAAAGCCGAATAGGGGTTACAAAAGTTTACTAAATGGATAGTATTGTGAAGACTGGAAAACCTTATAAAACCTTATGCGGAACGGCCTATTAAAACCTATTATTGTTTTGCTGTGTAAACTGCTTGTTTCTGCTAATGTGCAGTGAACAACCTGACAAAACCTGACACTTAGGCAGATCACTTTAATTAGATGTGCCTGAAAAGTGGTGCACCCCATAACACCGATATACCAGCAATATGGTGCAACCCTATGTTGGTAAATGTTGATATTATTCGTACAAAACGGACACCATATAGTAAGCGACAAGTAACCCGACACGATTAGACGGCATATTTAGCTGGAATGTTGTTATAGCAACGTCTATGGGCTAATGAAAACTCATGAAATGTCGGATTATGTCGGATATTTTACTGGAAAATACTGGAAGTTGAACATTGCCAGTTAGTTAATAGCTTGAATGCTTGTTATGACTGGCCTTAGAGCTGTTTTAAATAAATGAAAATGTTGGAAAATGTAGGAATGTAAAAACGGATGAGTATGTCAGCTGGCTTAGATGGCGTTGGGTTACTGGTTGGGTTACTTGCTGGGGCACTCGAGCGAGCATATAATGCAGACAGTTGTTCGTGAAGTAGCACGGACATCATGTTATAATTCGATTATGGGGATTAATTGTAGCGTTGTCAGGAATGGCAACATACGTTAAAAGGGATGTTTGCGGGGTGGCTAGCGTCCCTTTTTTTGATGATTAGCAAGTGGTATGATGGGTTTAAGGAGTAGGGCTAGAAAACGTCAGCTATAAACGCTGGCGCTTTTTAGTCTTTTAGGGAGCGAAAACATGGAACAGTGGTATCGTAACGCACGCCAATATTTGAAGCAGTACCGTTTTTACCATGGGATTGTTGAGCAGGCAGTTAATGATTGGGAAGGGGCAGAGAAGCCCAGGCGATTGCAACAAATGGAGTTGTATTGTCAGCGGGTTACTAATGCAATTGATAGCATCCGTGATGAACGTCAAGCCAATCTATTGCGTAATGAGTTCATTGTGGCGGATGGTAGCCAACGGGTGGCCTATGAACTATCGGGACTAAGTAAGTCGCAATATTATGTCATCCGCAAGCAAGCTATGCGTGAATGGTTGCAGTTAATCAATCAACACAAATAAGTTAGAGAAAACTGGAGTTTTAGCGTGTTTTGGATTAATCGTAAACACTGATATAACAATGCCATTGAACCCTGTTATCATAGCCATAGCATTGTTATTTTATTAACAACCGTACAGAGAGTACGCCTGTTGTACCGATCCTAAAATGTTAGGAAATGTTAGGGTGCAAGTGTAACCGGAGTTACGGTTGTAAATAACGGCGTAACAAAAAAGCCATCCTAGAATTAATCAAGGACGACTAATGTTATAGAATGATTAACAGGTCAGGCTTACGCCAAGTAATATGCCAACCTTAGCAAAAGTCTATCAAAAAATTTAATCACAAGCTAAAGAAACGCGATAGCTACCTAGCAATTAAAACGTCACCATTTGGCAAGGTATACTGTCCGCCTATTTCACCAAGTTCAATGGTTGTGCCGTTGAGCTGAGTAAACGGTGAATTTAGTATGGCAGATTGCAAGAAATAACTTGAACGAATTTAATGACGTAAATTAAGCAAGAAGATCTCGATTGGTGTATGCCAATTAAGACATTTAAGTGGCCGTGAATTCAAATACCAGTTGATTTGAACCAGTTGGTGATCACTTAGTTCTTCAATGGCTTGGCCTTTGGGAATAAAGCGCCGCAAAACTCGGTTACGGTTCTCATTACTGCCTCTTTCATGCGGTGAATAGGCATGTGCAAAATAAACCTGTGTACCAGTTCGCCGTTCAATTGTCTGATAGTTAGCGAACTCTTTACCATGATCTACGGTAAGCGTCTTGAGCTTGTCTTGAAGTTGACTAGCTAGTTCAAGTACGGCTTGAGTCATGGACTGACTGTCGCGACCATGGAGCCGTTTAACAATTGTCAGGCGACTCTTACGCTCCACAAAAGTAGCCACAGCTTGACCTTTACGTTTACCAGAAAGTACGGTATCAGCTTCAAAGTGGCCGAATTCCTGGCGAGTTTCGACTTTATGAGGCCGCTCCTCAATG
>NZ_JAMSKY010000023.1:0-13834 GCF_023806745.1 Lactiplantibacillus sp. B652
TGGTTAAGGGTCATGAAGACATCTCTTTTCTTATTTGTTGTGGTAACTATAAGAATAGGTCTTCATGGCCTTTTTGGTCTAGTCATTTAGGTGTTGCACTTCAATTTTAAATCCGGCTAATAATTTCAATGCCGTCGTGCCCGTCAATTTCACTGACAGTGACCCGAATGCGTTCCTGACGCGCAGTCGGAATGTTGCGACCGATAAAGTCCGCGCGAATCGGTAATTCCCGGTGACCACGATCAACCAAGACCGCCAGTGCAATACTTTGCGGCCGACCACCACCCATCAGGGCATCCAGAGCGGCGCGAATCGTTCGACCAGTGAAGAGGACGTCGTCAACCAGAATGACCCGTTTGTCAGCTACTGAGAATGCCAGCTGATAGTCATGGGCATTGCGCGCGGCATCCAGCGGCTGATCATCGCGAAAAGCGGTGATATCCAATTCACCAACGGGAATCGCGGTGCCCTCCAGCTGCTGGAGTTGGGCTGCGATGCGTTGTGCAATATAAACGCCTCGAGTTTTGATGCCCACCAACACGATATTTTTGATGCCTTTATTTTGCTCAATGATTTCGTACGTGATCCGGGTCAGCGCCCGTTTCATCGCCATTGAATCAACAACTTCTTTTTGCATATTTGCCTCCCAGTTTGTGATTAACGTTCATTTGAACCACCCATATGACAAAGAAAGGCGGCCGGACACAGAGTCACGGCCGCCGACAAAAGTTATTGTTAACAGGTTGCCTTTCAGTCTCGCAGGGCCGGATTAAAGGACATTCTTTACTGTTAGATTAATGATTCAAATCGGTTTTGTCAAGCTTAGCCAGGGTTTCAGTAAAAATCGGTGGCAAGGGTGCTTCAAACGTCAGCAGCTGCCCTGTCACAGGATGCTTAAAACCGAGCAAGCGCGCATGCAAAAACTGACCCTGTCCCTTAATGGTCTTTTTGGGCCCATATAAGGGGTCACCAACCAGTGGATGACCAATTGACTGCAAGTGGACCCGAATCTGGTGCGTCCGCCCGGTCTCTAAACGGCAGCTAATCAACGTGTAGTGCTGGTAGCGTTTCAAAACTTTAAAATGCGTTACCGCTGGTCGGCCAGTCTTAACGATGGCCTGTTTCTTGCGATCCTTAGGCGAACGACCTAAAGGTGCATTGATCGTCCCAGTCTCTTCCTTGATCACGCCGTGGACCAACGCGACGTATTCGCGCAGATTGGTCTTGGCTTTGAGTTGCGCCGCTAGTGACTGATGTGCCCGGTCATTTTTCGCAACCATCAGTAGGCCAGACGTATCCTTATCGATTCGGTGCACGATACCCGGCCGAAACTCGCCGTTGATGGTCGATAACGGACTATGATATAGCAAGGCGTTGACCAAAGTATGGTCGGGATGCCCGGGTGCCGGATGCACGACCATCCCTTGGGGCTTATTGACGACGAGTACATCGTCATCCTCATAAACAATGTCCAACGGGATATTTTCCGGTTCGATGGTCGTCGTTTGGACCGTTTGGGCTGCGACGGTGATTTGGTCGCCCACTTTGACCTTGTACTTACTAGGTTGAACCTCACCGTTGACCGTTACTTGCGCCGTTTTGATCAACTTATCGACCTGTGAACGTGTCCAGTCAGACTGCAGTCCAGCTAACACTTTATCCAAACGACCTTGTTGCGTCGTAATCGTATATTGTTGTTCCGTGGTCGCTCCTGCCACGCTATCAGCTCCCTATTACTTATTTGTCAAAACTATCGTCCCGTAAGACCCCAATCAAAATGAAAATCACACCGATCGTCAGGCACGAATCCGCAAAGTTAAAGATTGGAAAATTAATAAAATCAAGTTGGAACATATCAACGACATAACCCAGCCGCACACGGTCAATGAAATTACCCAACGTACCGGCAATCATCAGTGAGATGCCGACCTCATACGCCCTTTTACCGCGCAACCGCCATAACAAGTAACCCATGATAACCAGCGCCACGACTGAGATTAAGTAGAAGAAACTCATTTTGCCTTCCAGAATGCTCCAGGCGGCCCCATTGTTATGTAAATTGGTCAATGATAATAGGCCGGGAACCACACTCGTGCTGGCCCCTAGTGCGATATGACTCACAATTGTTGCTTTGATAGCCTGGTCAGCTGCGACCAACGCCACCATCAATAGAATATAAATCCACATATTTTGCCCTCACATTTCGCTAAGCTGTGTTTAATTATACCAAAAGACGCCCCGCTTGTACGAAACTGGCTTGTAAAAAGCACGGTTTTTATTGGTTGCTTACGTATTGTACTGGTTAATTTGTCATGAATCATGATTAAATCATGCTAGTTAGTGGATTCCTGTTCGTCAGCCGATGCGCGTCTTAGTCCGACTTCCGGGGCCGGCTGACAACGCTGGAACAGGGCGGACATCGATTTGAACTCACGCAGCAACCCACTGCGCAATTTCAAATACGAGTCTTCTTCTAGCCCGGGAAATTCACCCGGACAAGAAGAATTTCGCCCTTGAGCATTGTCAGCCAGCCCCTACAGTCGGGAAGCCGCTCGAATGGCAGATGAACGGCCACCTATCTTGGTGCAATTGACCATTGAATATTAGGAGACCGGCCCTTCAGGCAAACTTTCAATCGGTGTCAATCATGTTCTATGCCATTTGAGTACTGAGAGGATTATCTAGATATTGCTCACTCATCTCAATGCCACAAACTTCAATGGTAACTAGTCTTGAATTTAGTCGATAAAATTACCTTCGCTTATAATTGGAGACTTGTTTATCCCAGACGACTAAAGAAGATTCTGACAAGTTCAGTGAGGTCGCTTGTCTGACAGTATAAGTAAGGAACTTTAGTTATCATTAAAGACTAGTCTGACAGTTGAATATCAAAGTGACTGTGTACCAAGTAACCAACGACAAATCCAACAAAATGTTAGCCCGCACATGTCTGCCTTTCGAATAGCATCCCGGCTGGAAGGTGTTTCTGACAATGCTCAGCGTTTTTCAGAGTGTGAGGTTCAGACGGGTTGGGACTGAGGATTAGCCTAGCTAGAGCGTTAAGTGGCGCATTTCCGCTTGGCGTTCTGGCGTAGCTAACCGGAAGTCCCAGTCTGACCCGAACACGTTTCATCTATACTGCAGCTAACATGAAAGACCAGTATTTAAGACGCGGGCTTTCGGCTTAAATCTGTGTCCATCGCGTTCCAGCGTTGTCAGAAATGCCTGGAAGCCGGACTAGGAAGCATCCACCACAGCAAGTTTACGGTAACTCGCACTGTTTCCAGCGGGTCTCAGCTGGCAGTTCTTGAACTTAGAAAATAGCATGATTTAATCATCCTTAATGCTAGAACTAGCACAGCGCGCCGCCAGTTTCAGCAGTGGACTGCTGAGTGGCGAAATTCAACTGCTCATATCAAAAAAGCGCTGCCGCCGGTCCATGACGACCGTCAGCAACGCTTAACTCAATTTAAAATTAAAGGATGCTCGTGCAACTGCACGACTTTAGAACAACCCGGAGATTTTGCCATCATCCGTGATATCCATATCCAGGGCTGCCGGATGCTTTGGCAAGCCTGGCATCGTTAAGACGTTACCCGTTAAGGCAACGATGAAGCCGGCACCCAACTTTGGCACGAATTCACGTACATTGATCGTAAAACCAGTCGGCGCACCAAGCAGTTTAGGATTATCACTCAGCGAATATTGGGTCTTCGCCATGCAGACCGGTAAGTGGTCCCAACCCTGCTTGGCAAAGGTCTTCAATTGCCGTTTGGCCTTAGCAGAGTAAGATACCTTAGCGCCACCATACGTCTTCGTGACGATGGCTTCAATCTTAGTTTCCAAATCAGCATCCGCCGGTGATAACGGCTTGAAGTCACTCGGCTGGTCGCACAAGTCGACAACGGCCTGAGCAAGCTCAGTCGCACCATCGCCGCCCTTGCCCCAGACATCGGCTAAGACCGCTTGAACCCCCAAATCGGCACAGTAAGCTTTGACTGCTTGAATTTCAGCATCGGTATCAGCCGTAAATTCATTGATGGCAACGACGACCGGGACGCCATAGCGTTGCATGGCCTTGATATGATGCCCTAAGTTAGCAGCGCCAGCTTGTAGGGCTTCAACGTTTTCAGTCTCCAAATCTTTCAAAGCCACGCCACCGTGCATTTTAAGCGCACGAATCGTCGCAACGATTACGACGGCGTTCGGGGCTTGTCCAACGGCCGGAACATTGATATCCATGAACTTTTGACCACCCAAATCGGCGCCGAATCCTGCTTCGGTGACGGTGTAGTCGGCTAAATTCAGCCCAGCCTGGGTCGCCAACACACTATTACAGCCGTGGGCAATGTTCGCAAATGGCCCGCCGTGCACGAGCGCTGGCGTGTGGGCCAACGTCTGCACTAAGTTGGGCCGCAACGCATCCTTTAATAGGAGTGTGATCGCGCCACCAACTTGTAAATCTGCGACGGTCACGGGTTGCCGGTCATGCGTATAGCCAATCACGATGCGGTTGACACGCCGCTTAAAATCCGCAATGTTTTCAGACAAGCACAAGATCGCCATTAATTCGCTAGCGACCGTGATGTCGAAGCCATCTTCACGCGGCACACCGGAAGTTGCCCCACCTAGCCCGATAACGACGTGGCGCAACGCCCGGTCGTTAATATCCAGCGCGCGTTTCCATTGAATCCGACGCTGGTCGATGCCGAGCTGGTTGCCTTGTTGGATATGATTGTCGATTAACGCTGCCAAGGTATTGTTTGCGGCGGTCAAAGCGTGCATATCTCCCGTAAAATGCAGGTTGATGTCCTCCATCGGAATCACTTGGGAGTAACCACCACCCGTGGCGCCACCTTTCATGCCCATGACCGGCCCCAGTGAGGGTTCCCGTAAAGCAATCATGGTCGACTGACCAATCTTGGTCAAAGCATCACCCAGACCGATCGTGACGGTCGACTTACCTTCGCCGGCCGGAGTCGGATTGATTGACGTGACCAAAATGAGCTTGCGTTTGGTTTCCTTCACTGGTAATGGTAACTTTAACTTGGCCTTGGTACTGCCATAAGGATCAATTTGATCAACTGTCAAACCAGCTTTCGCCGCGATTTTCGTAATTGGTTCTGGTGTGACTTGTTGCGCAATTTCAATGTCTTTCATCAATTCTCCGCCCTTCGTTTTTTATTACAACTCAATTATAACAATTAATCCGGTAAACAGGAACTTTATTTATTATAAATGCTTTCATTGTTCGTTATTAATGGCTAGTTGCCAGCTCAATCAGGGTATTACGGGCCTTTTTACGCATCAAAAAATGATATTGGTTACCGTCAATCTGAACTTTCAAGCCGCCCCGAATCGGTGCGATCAGTTCTAGCTGGTCGCGTGGAATCACTAACCACGAGTGATTTAAAACCGTACTGAAGATAATCAAATTGTGATTGATGGTCACCCGGCGCAAACTGATCTGGACGGCAACTAACGCGACAAAGACCGCCGCAATCAGTAAAAACCACCATTTGAACTTCAGCAGTTCCAACCAGACAATGATGCCAGCCATCAAAACGAGCAAGGTCCACGACCAGACGATCACACTTGACGCTAGCATTGGTTGGTATTTAAAGGTATGCTTATCGTTATCCAAGAGTTACAATTCCTTTCACATTGGAGTGAGTTTTATGCAATTATATACGGATGCCGCCACGGCGCCCGATAATCATCAAAGTGCCGCTGGAATCCTGATCATCGACCAGGGCCAGCAGCACCAATTTAAACAAGTCTTGCCGAACAGCGATAATCATACCGCAGAATTTCTCGCGGCGATTGCTGGCTTCAAAACTTTATTGGATTCTTATGGTTCCGCAGTCAGTGTCTTCTTTTACACCGACAGCCAAATCGTTGCGGACAGTGTCGCCAAAGGTTACAGCAAACATTATGCCGTCGAGCTCGCGACTTTACTACACTTACAAGATCAATGCCAACTGGTCGTCACCCAATGGATCGCCGAAAGTGAAAATCACGGCGCCCATCAACTCGCACAGCAGGGATTGCACCTGAAACACTAATCAGCCGCTTCTAAATAAGTCTCAATCGGTAATTGGTACTGCTCCCAATCGTGCGCGCCAGTTTGGACGTAATCAGCCAATAGCTTGCCAATCATCGGTCCGGTCGTCAAACCAGAAGAACCAAGTCCACTAGCGACAAGAATGTGCGGGTTGTCTGGTAATGGTCCAAAGAATGGTGCGAAGTCGCGCGTATATGCTCGCGTCCCAACCTTGACTTGGCTGATTTGATCCTTGGTCAAGTTTGCATCTAATTTTAAGCCACTCGCGAACAAGTCGTCTTCGACTAGCGACGAAACTTGTAGGTCATACCCCTGGTCATTTTCATGGGTCGCACCCACGACTAGTTTACTCCGAGTAAATGGAATAAAGTCGCGCTCACCTTCCGGCATCAAGACGGGAACATCATCTGCCCAGGTCTCCGGCAATTGCATCTCGATCAGTTGCCCCTTTTGCGGTCGCACGTCAGCAATAATTTTCATCGGTAATAATAATGGCTTCAGCCATGCGCCGACCGCTAGAATGAGCGTATCATAGCTTTGTTGCCCGTTGACCGTCAACAACTGGCCCTGATCACCCAGGCGAACCTTACCTTTATGACGAATGAGGTTGCGCTTTTCAGCATACTTGAGTAGGTTATGGGCAAACTTGTCACCGTCAACGCGGGCACCACCACTGACAAACACCCCCGGTTGCGGGGCCGTCAGCAACGGAATTCGTTCTTGAACGGCTTCAGCGCTCAATTTTTCAATTGTTCCCATCTGCGGTGCGCTTTGCCGCCGTTCCAAAGCTAACTTGTACAACGCTTGTAAGTCGTCCGGATCAGCCCGCGTGACGATCGTTCCCGCCTGCTGATAGACTGAGTAACCCATCTGCGTATCGGTCACGATTTCTGGATACAGTGCCGCACCGGCTTTGGCCAGTCGATACCAGCGCTGATTACGCCGCTTGGAGAGCCACGGTGAAATAATACCGGCAGAGTTCTTGGTCGCTTGACCAATCCCTTCATCATAAATCGTGACGCTCAAGTTCGGATCCTTACTTAAATAATACGCGGTCACAGCGCCAACGATGCCGCTGCCAATAATTGTCACTTGTTTTTGCATTTGTACAACGCCTCCACAACCAATCTGCTTTCATTTTAGCATACTCCGTTTTATTACGGGGAATCGATTCGCTGGTTGACATTGTTGACGGCATTAGATCAGGTGTAACAACCCGCAACCCTTAAAAAAGCATCAAGTTTTAAAATTTAATCACATTTTGACCATATTTTCGTTTTACACTTGAAAATAGCACGACTATATTGTTTTAAAGGACTTTTGCCATGTTAGTTATTATTTGGATTCTCTTAGTTTTACTCTTAGGTCTCACTGGTTGGCTGGTATACCGCGGTTTGCAGCATCCGGTCATTCAGCCCACTAAGCCATTGCCGTTACGTGAACAGTTGACGTTACAGCATCAGGTCCGTCAGTCGATCACGAACAAGGTGCCCCGTTTGAAGGGCTTATACTACGGGCTCCTAGTGTGTGGGTGTCTAGGTGTCATCAGCCTCTTGGTCAGTTGCTACCTGATTATGACCAAGTTGCCGCTGCTGATATTCCCGATTCGCAGCGTGGTGGCCAGCATGGCGACGCTTGTAATTGGGGTCATCTTGTTACTGGTTCCGGCATTGGTATGGCCATCACAGGCTTATGATGAACTGATTGGCCGCAAGACCGACCCGAATCAGAATTGGCAATTGGCCGACACGCCGACTTTCGAACGTTATCGTCGCACCCAGATTTGGAGCGTCTTAGCCCTAGATTGCTTCCTCTTAGTCGGCATGATTAGCTGGGCCTACCGCGTCAGCACCGTGCCGGCAGTGACGATTGAATACTTGATCATGGTTGTCGTCATCGCAATCCCGGTCGTCGCCTTGGTTGCGCTACTGGCACAATTGCCTTACCTGTACCAGAACCGTTTCTTGATTTCAAATGGCGCTCGTTTTGGGACAGTGCACTACCAAGCTAACCGCGCCTTGCTGAATCAACAGCCGGATGTTAAAGCGCATCTGATCATTGTTCAGATTTGTCGGATTATTGGTTACGCGTTGGGATTGTATGCCCTGTGGTTACCGTATTCCAACATTTTAGCGCCGAGCTTCGCAGTTGATACCAGCGTCGTTTATCCGGCCGCAGCGTTTGCACTGGTTGCACTCCTGATTGTATTGATCACGGGTGGCGCATGGTTACCCCGATTCTATGATTATTTGCAATTATTGGATACCAAGGCTCTCAAATTCAAAGTTGCCGGTAGCGACCAATTTCGCCGCTATCGCTTCCATTTGTACTATTTCAAAATTGCCTTCAGCATCCTATGGCTCGTTTTCTGGGGCTTGATCATCGGCTACATTTATTATTTCGGTTAATTTGAACGTGCTTCGGCGTTGCGCTAACAAAAACGACATCCAAGACCAAATGTCTTGAATGGGTATACTCCTACCAAGGTAGACAAGCAAATAATTAAAGCCTGTCTGCCTTGGTAGGAGTATTTTTTATAGGACGGCTAAAAAAGGACGAGATATAGAGCAGAAATATGAAATTGGTACAGGATGGGATATTAGCTAGTGCTGTTGAATGGGAGTATGGTATGCAACATGCTCAAGTTTCCAGAGTGATCGTGCCTTGTTGGCATTATTTTACCAAGCAATCTGAACTTATCATCAGTGGGCGTTATCCAATGAGCCACTTCAATAACCGCTGTAAGGGCATCTAGGCAATGGTGTCTAACTTTTTGGGGCCAGTTCATGTCGACTTAAGTTCCAGCAATTGTCAGCCGGCCCCGGAAGTCAGACTAAGACATCCATCGGCTGACGAACAGGACGCCAACTTGTCATGAGTTAACCATCTTTAAGGCTAAAGAATAACTAGCACAACGCGTGTCCCACTGTAATTTAAAAAGCGTTGTAAAACCATTTCGATTTTACAGCGCTAATCTTGGCATGTTTTAATTGTTTTGCTGAGCTAAAGCGTCACTGACATTGATCGTTGGTAGATTAAACCCCGGAAACTCATTAGAGCTGTTGGTCAACATAGAAATTATTGCACGAATGTAAGGATACAAAATTGCAACAGCATTTTTCTGAACCAATGTATTTAGACCAATGTTGGCTTTGTCTTCCTCGGGATGATAAACAAATGATCCCACCAACGAACATGTTGCCTGAAATGGCGTCTCTGTCTTATCCAGTGCGCCAACAACCACTGTTAAGCTGACACTGATATTGTTACCGTTCTTTTCAATATCGCTTGAAATTTCAGGGCTAAAGATGATCTGTTTACTTGTTTGCCGATACTGATCATTTCTCTGATAACTCATATTTTCAACTCTGTATCCGTTAAATTGTAACACATCCATTAAACTGCAACTCCCATCACTTCTAAATCTGTATAAATATTATTAGTGTAAAGATGATCTTCTGCGTAATTGATACTAGGTTGATATTCTGACTTATCTAAAAGGCCGCTTAGTTGCTTATCAATAACACCGTCTTCGTTTGATGAACAATTTCCTGGAAGATGGCCATTCTCCTCATAGAAGGTTTTTGCAGCCTTAAACAAATTATCTTGATACTTAACCTGGACACGCAAGTTGTTTTCAATCTGTGTTAAGGATGACGGTGCAATCCCAAGACGTTTAGCAAATTGTCTCACTGTCAGTCCTAGATTATGACGCAATTTCCTAATATCCTCTGGTGTCATATAACCTTTTTTCGACCGATATGCCGCAAAACTACGAGTCACATTTTCCATTGGATTATTAAAATCAACCCATAACTCGCCATCGCTATCTTTCCAGTAATGATTTCTAACCATCAGATTACTTTCATCACGTACCTGAACTAGCTCAATCTTCCAAACTTCAGTATAGAGTTCAGTCGTGTCTAATTCAGGATTATAGAACTTTCTTTGTGCCATTATGCCTAGCCCCCTAAACTGTTTGAAACTACTTGTATGGATAATTCATAGGATATTTTGCATCGTGCAGAGAAATCCAAACGACGCCACCATTTGGCCGATCTTGAAACTTCAAGTAACATTCCACATCTTCTATGATTAATCCGAACACCCAGATATCTCCTGGAATGGGTCTTGGGTGGTCATCTGTTTCTGGCCGGAGATGTAGTCTTGCCAAGAAGTTTTATTGTAGATAATATCTAAGGCAAGTGTTTCTTGAATGGCTAAGTTAGCCAAGGTAGCCATATTTTTAGGACGCCTACTGAGTACCCACTTGTTTCGGCGATTACGGATATCTTTAATTACGCGCTTTATCTCTTCACGGCTCGCCAACACTAGCACATCCAGACTAAATTTATTGATACTATTTTAATACAAATGTATCTCACAAAATACAAATATGCTCTGATGCTAATAAGCCCCTTCTCACGTTGAAAACTGAGAAGGGGCTTTAACGAACTTGTTTAAATTTGATTGTAGTTAATGCTTATCACAGTGGATGATTACTTTTGGGCATACATTGCTTAAATGTCTGCTCAAATTTAAACTAAGGTACGCTACGGGCTGGAATAATAATCGCTTCTCCTGTTTGTGGATTGTGCCCTTTTCTAGTGGCATGCCCAGTTGATTTGAAAGTTACAAAACCGACAAACGCCGCTGAATTATCGTTCGCAGCATGCGCGACGAGCTTTTCCAAAGTCTTGTTCACAATGGTTGTAACTTCGTTGATTGTAAAGTCACGCTCAGCGGACATTTCTCGAACTAATGTCGTTCTTTTGGTCACGCTATTTTTAGTCATTGAACGCGCGTGTCTGTCAGCTAAGCCTCTTTAAACAAGCTGACGAAATCTGCCTGACCACCAACACTTTCAAACGTCGCTTTCGACAGCGTTTTGACCTGGCGCTGATCAAGCCACAACACCTGGTAATCATCAAATGCCTGCATATCCCGAATGTCATGGGTGATCATTAGATATGTGCGTTCGGGATGCGCTTGCATCACTTGAAATAATAGTTGGACGTTTTGTCGGTCGACTGCCGCCGTTGGTTCATCCAAGACGACTAATTCACGGTCGACTTGCAAAAATAGGAGCAACTGGACCAATTTGCGTTGTCCACCCGACAGTTGTCCGTACCGTTGATCCCAAAGTGGTGCCAGAAACTCATATGTCGCTGAATCCACCAAGGCTTCAAAATCAGTCAGCGTCACCTGCAGTCGACCATCCTCAATTCCGAGCACGAGTTGGGCGACATCCCGCACCCGAATTGAGCTCAACAGGGGTAATTGTTGATTCAAATAAATCGCGCGCTGCGGCAATGCCAAGGTTCCAGTTGCCGGTCGTAATCCCGTCAGAATATCCGCCAACGTCGTTTTGCCAGCCCCATTTTGGCCAATCAAAAAATTAACGCCCGGACTTTTCAATTCAAAGCTCAAATCATCAAAAAATGGTGCTGAGCGCTGGTCAAACTGGTAACTCAAATGTTCAACTCGCATTATAATCCCTCCGTTGGCAACAGTTTCAAGTGTCGATAGCTGAACCAGCCCAAGCCTAATAAGATGACCAAAATAACGCCATAAGTCGCGATAAACTGACTAATCGTCCCGACGGTAAGCATCGCAAACACATTATTGACCAGGTAAATCGGACTGATCAGATTAAGTAGCGGATTGCTAACGTGTAAGTTGAGCACGGCATTGATGGCAAATGAGCCAATAATGACTAATAATGACACAGCGTTGATGGCGGTATTGATTGCCCGTTGACGCCAAGCTAACGCAATCAACGGCAGACTATAGCAAGTCACCGGCAAATAGACCAACACCAGTGTCAGCCATAATTGACCAAGCAAGGGCAAGAAAGCCAGCTTGAAGGCAATACTGCTTAGAATTGCAATCAAGAACAACGTGCTGAGCATCAGCAAGCCATTCACCAGCGCCTGACTGACGATAAACACTGACGGACTGACGACCAGTGTTCGATACTGCTTCAAGTAGCCTTGTTCCCGAAGACTGGCAATGTTGCCAGCGGTGGTCAAACAGTTGGAAAAAATCATCCAGCCGATATACGGCATAATATGTTCAACATACGCACTTGTCGTCAGTGGCTTGAAAAATGCATCACCGACATTCAGTGCTAAAAAGACGAGTGGTAGGCAAATCGTATAAACTATCACCCCCGGCATATCACGCAGCACCTTCATAAAGTACTGCGTGTAAACAGCCACCTGCACCCCATATTTGCGCATTCCCATCACTCCCTCTTAATTATCTCATTAATTTATTATATATTTATCATCAAGTGAAATGCAAGTCGTCGCAAATCTAAACATTAAGTACGGTTAATTTGCGAAGATAACGGCTAGCAAAGACTAATGTAATCTTAATATTCAATTCATAAACCGAATAACGTCTCAAACGCTTAGTGACTCCGCCGAAAGCCAGCTTGCTCTTTGAGATAAAAAGGTATCGATTAACTCAGGAAGGTCACGCGATGCGTTTCAAGACAGCGTGCTGCGGGTCATACGTCACCAAAATTCTAGCACGCAAAAAAAGACCGATTGCGAATTTCAGGATGTCCTGATCAACTCACAATCGGTCTTTGAATCATTTAATTAATCGACTCGCATTTACCTTTATTGTGTCACCACGTTTGAGCGGTTCGCTGAAACATAATTGCCTTTATTGGTCTTGTAATAGCGCGAACCACCGGACCGTTTGTAAATCTTCGTGACTTTGATTTTGTCCCCGGCTGCATGGTAAGCATGCCGATTAGACTTCACAAAGTTAGAAGAGTTATACGTGTACAGCCCCACTTTGGCTTTGATCCACTTGCTTGATGGGAGTGATTCGTAATACCAATGATCAGACTTCGACACTTTGGCCGTAATGTAACCGCCGCTCGTCTTGATCCGGTAGAAGTTGCCACTCTTAACCAGGGTCCCGGTGTAAATACCGCCCTTCTTCAGCGTCTTACCCGTCGAGGTCGTCAAGTTAACGTCTTTGAACAACGTACTCTTTTCACGCAACTTATACAGCCGGTGTTGACTAATCCAATAGCCCGTCACATCCTGCGAACGAACCCACTTATTTAAGCCGCTCAGGTAGACCAATTGTTTGGACTTTCCGGTCGTGACGGATTTCGTGGCGGTCACTTTATAATACTTCTGCTTGGCACTGCTTGGAATCGTCGTTCCGTCGTAATAGGTCGATGAACTCTTATTCAAGTAGACGTGTTGGCCCTTCGTATAACTACTATAAGCATACGAGGTCGACGAACTGGAAGCCGAGCTACTTGACGTCCACCAGCTCAACGGATGATACGTCGTTACTGAAGCGCTGTCGTACAGACTGTTATCCACGTATTGCCCTAATGAGGATAAGTAGTAGCTACTAGAATACTGCCAGAGTGAAAATGAAATCGTCGGTTTCGAGGAATAGTTAGCGATCCACTGGGCATCAAAACTCTGACGCGCCGTATTAGCATAGGTCGTCGCAAATGATTGATATGAGTAAAAAATCAGCTTTTTGCTGGTTAACGACCGCATCTCGTTATACCACGCCTTGACCGCCGCATTGGCCGCCGAACTACTCATCGACGTCGTTTCAAAGTCCAAAACGTAGAACTTGGTGTTCTTGTTCGACCGGCTGTACAGCTTCTTAGAACGTGTTTAGAATCTTTTCAAGAGTATTCGCAGGAAGGCTAAGCTAATCATCATCTTACTGGTGTTCAGCTTTCGCTCACAATTGCGCCAGAGGCGCCGATATTTTCCTAGC
>NZ_JAMSKY010000024.1:0-13488 GCF_023806745.1 Lactiplantibacillus sp. B652
CTGACGCCCCGAACCCCGTCCAAGCTGAACCAGCTTGACCGCTTTTTCACTCGCCGTTAGGCAGGAAAGCAAAGTTTCTATAAAACTTTGGCTTTCGCCATTTCAGTGTTAAGACTGATTTAGAGCTGTCAATTCCTTATGCTCCCACGCTACGCTCGTCCGCTACCATTGACAGCAAACAGTTAGTTTTTCTGAATCTTAACAAGAATTCAACTGCTATGTTCGTTTTTAAGGGCCTTATTTTTCTTTTTTAGCGGTTTTGAGACTGTTTATATATATTTATACCAAAGCAAAAACAAAAAGCCCTCAACAGGCTCTTAGAGGGCTAAATAACGAAGCCAGGACGATTAATAATAGCTTCTTGTCTTTTTTCAAAATATAAGAAGCTGTCTAGTATCTGCTGCTGGCGATTAATCTAACAGTGCTGCTAGCCTGCGGCGCCGCTGTTTTGAGTTCAAATCACCGCTCTTTCTCTACTTCGCCTTCCTCCTCAATAGCAAAGGGTCCCCCGCTTATAGTTCATCTCCTTGCTCAGTTTTGCATTTAGCACTAGCGTTGTTCACAGTTTAGCGACTAGAAAACGTGCACGTTGCCCACGCCACCGGCGGCCCGGGCCAAATCTTTTGACAGCAACATTAGGTATCCTTTAAACTAGCAATAAAAGGTAACTAATTCAAAAAACTCGGTTGGGCGGTGCTCAAGAAAGCTTTCTCGGGGAGGAAAGCGATTCTTGGGTGCGGCCTTTTCTTATTGGAGGAAACTTATGACCCCTTACAACGAACACAAAGCAGATGTCCTAAAGCGCTTGGCCACCAGCCGGCAAAGCGGCCTCACCAGTGAAGAAGCACAGGCCCGGCTCACCCAGCATGGCCCCAACGCCTTGGCCGCCAGCAAGCCCCTACCAGCCTGGCGCCAGTTTTTGGCCACCTTGAAAGAACCTTTGGTGATTATTTTATTCATCGCCGTGCTATTGGCCTGGGCCAGCGCCGGCTATGACTTCTTCGTGCGCCACGACCCCAGCCATGGTATGGCGGCAGTGTATGAAAGCATTGCGATTCTGCTGCTGATTTTCGTTAATGCCGGCCTCTCCTTCTGGCAAGCCAAAAGCGCACAAAAATCCCTGGACGCCCTGAAGGTGATGGCGGATCACCACGCCAAGGCCCTGCGCGATGGCGACTGGCTGACGGTGCCAGCCACCGAGCTGGTGCCTGGCGATATTGTCAGTGTCAAAACCGGCGACTTCATCGAAGCCGACGTTCGCTGGCTCCATGTCGCCGAGCTGCAAACCAACGAAGCCCACCTCACCGGCGAAGCGGAACCTGTGCAAAAACAAACCCACGCATTGGGCGCTGACGTGCAAATCGGTGACCGCACCAACATGGGCTTTTCTGGTGCGACAGTGACGCATGGTAACGGCCTCGGGGTGGTGGTTGCGACCGGCATGCAAACCGAGCTGGGCAAAATCGCCACCTTGCTGGATCAAGTCAAGGACAAAAAGACCCCGATTGAACGCACCATTGCGCGCCTGACCACCAAACTGATGATGGTGGCGATGGTGATTGTGGCGTTCACGTTGCTGGTGGAGCTCTTGAAAGCCTATCAGCAAACTGGCAGTCTCTCCTTCGCTGCGCTGGCCGAATCCCTCTCTACGGCGATTGCCTTGGCGGTGGCCGCGATTCCCGATGCGCTACCGGCGGTGCTGTCAATTGTGCTCACGGTCGGGGCCACGATGCTGGCCAAAAACAACGGTCTGATCAAGTCCCTGAACAGTGTGGAAACCCTAGGGGCCACCAGCTACATTGCCTCAGATAAAACTGGTACCTTGACCAAAAATGAAATGACTGTCACCCGGTTTTATGCCAATGGCGCCAGTTATGTGGTGGAAGGCGACGGCTATGAACCAGTAGGCGAAATCATCCCTGATGACGAAGCCGACACCCCCGGCTTTTCGCGCTTCATGATGGCCGCTGTCCTGAATAACGAAGCGGCGATTCAAACCGACGACGAAGGCCGCAGCCGCCCGTATGGCAACCCCACCGACGTAGCGCTGGTAGTGATGGGCCACAAATTTGGTATCGATCGCGATACGATTTTGAGCAAAGACCAGGCGCAGGACATCGACATCATTCGCGAACTGCCGTTTGACAGCGACCGTAAAATGATGAGTGTCGTCATTAAAGATGGCGACCAGTATCAGGTGCTGACTAAAGGTGCGCCAGACGTGATTTTAGCCAAAACTGATGCCATTCTGGACCACGACCAACTCGTAACCTTGCCAGCTGGTCAAACTGCGGTAGAAGCGCAGGTCAACCGCTTTGCCGAACAGGCGCTGCGGACGCTGGCGGTGACGCTGCGTGACATCGACGAGGACCTGGCGTTGCATGGTAGCACCGCTGAGCTTGAGCAGCACCTGACCTTACTAGGCATTGCCGGCATCATTGACCCGCCGCGGCCGGAAGTGCGTCAAAGTGTGACCACCTTGCACCAAGCCGGTATTCAGGTCGTGATGATCACCGGCGATCACGCAGTCACCGCCCGCGCGATTGCCTTAAAGCTGGGCATTGTCACCGACCCTAGCGCCCGGGTAGTGGAAGGCAAGCAGCTGGAAGCCATGACCGATGAAGATTTGTTCCGGCTCGCGCCAAGCATCCGCGTATACGCCCGGGTGTCGCCGGAACACAAGCAGCGCATCGTGCGCGCCTTGCAGCGGCATGGCGAAACCGTGGCCATGACTGGTGATGGCATCAATGACGCGCCAGCCTTACGCGCTGCTGACATTGGCATTGCCATGGGCATTAATGGCACCGAAGTCACCAAAGACGCCGCAGATCTGATTTTACTGGATGATAAATTCACCACCATCGAGCGCAGTGTCCGCGCCGGCCGCACCATTTTTGGCAATATCAAAAACTTTATGCGGCATGAGTTAACCACCAATGTCGCCGAGGTGTTGGCGCTGCTGTTCGGCGTGCTACTGATGACGCAACCCGTCGGCCAAGTGGCGGCCACCACCCCAACATTAACGGCGCTGATGGTGCTGTGGGTGAACATGATTTCCGATGCTTTACCGAGCTTTGCCCTCGGCTATGATGTGCCAGAAGCCGACCTCATGAACCAGCCGCCGCGCAATGTGAAACAATCCATTTTGCATGGCATGCTCGGGCGCATCTTCCTGCGCGGTATTGTGATGGGTGGGCTCGTGTATGTCGCCTTCATCTGGGCTGCCAGTCAAGGCATGAGCGGCGCAGAAGCGCAAACCCTCGCCTTTTTGACCCTGGTGTTTGGCCAGCTGTGGCATGTGTTCGACGCGCGTAGCACCCGCACTTTGTTCGCCCGCAACCCGTTTGAAAACTATCAGTTGCTGCTGGCAGTGGCTTTCGCGGCGGTGGCTTCATTACTTGTCACCATCATGCCGTTCTTCAACGAAGTGATGGGGACCGCGCCACTTTCTAGCACGCTGTATTCTGCGGTAGTCTTTATCCCGGCGCTACCGACCCTCATTTTGTCTGGAATCAAAGAACTGTGGCTGCGTTGGCATCGCCCGCCGGTAGCCCCAGAGCATGATTAAAGATTGTTTTTTCGGGCCAGATTGCCTACAATCGGGGTAACCATATCGAGGTGAGCCAGTTGAATGTTTATCATGCGCTGAAAATGATTCAGATCGAGCACCAGCCCCTCAATCATCGCCAGGTCGTGATCACCGATGAAAACGGCAAGCCGCTTTCGCAGCTGACCGATCTACTAAGTGATTGTCTCAGTAAAATCGACCTTTTCGTTGATTTGCCCAGCACCGACACGGCCAGCGATGTCAGCGATGTCATCGATGACCTGCATTTACTGACGCCCTTGCCGAATGACGTGCTGGACGAATACCAAAAAGTCCTCGATCAGCCGATTTGAAGTGCCCTACAATTGTTAGACAAGAAGTCTAACGATTGTGGGGCATTTCTTGCACTAACTTTTCACCAGCTGAAATTGAAACCCCAAACCGGGATTTAGTAAAACATGCTGACGAGTTTTTAACCGATCCAGAAAGTGGCTGGGAAGTCTTCTTAGAACCCGAAGCCATTCAACTGCTCAGTTTCTGGTGTCGAACACCACAACAAATGCGACGCTTTATCCGCATCATTTTGAATGCTAAAAACAACCTCGAAAAAGAACATCAAGCCTTAGGAGTCAAAATTAATTTAGGTGACGATACGCTTAAACCACTGATAACTAAGACCTTGAGAAGATACTTTAACGTGCTCAGAAGTAACGAGAAGCATGTTAAGGACGTGGAAAACTATTTGTACGGGACCATGACGAATCTGTTCGGTATTTACTGGAATAAACTAGCTGGGGCTAAATATCGGGCGCAACACTCAGAAGAATTCAAAAATCAAGGGGTCATTTCAGATTAGCTCTAAAATCGTTTCTCAGCCGTTTTAGTTAACTGGCATATAAAAAAAAATACACCAGAGCTGATTTAAAATGGCTTAGAAACGATAAATATAGCCAATAATAAGCGAAAAAAGACGCTAATTGGTTTCAAAATCCTAAATTCATGTCAATAAAACGCCAATTTGGTTTAACCCTGAAATAAAATTGTCAGCAATTAAGGACGCGGAAACCTGAAAGCTTAACTTGAACTAACCGAAATACTTGGTCAATAACCAGAAAATAAGGCCTGTCAGAATACCAGTCGGGATCACAGCCAGCAGATAATTCTTAATTTCATACCACGAGAACCGCTTTTTCGTGGTTTGTAACTGCTGATCCATTTGATCAGCGACTTGGGCCATGGTCTCTTGAATGGTCTGGTTCACTTGGTCGCTGAGTTGGCTGAGGCGCTGGTTGTTTTTGGCTTGTTCGGTTTGAATTTGTTTGAGCGCGGTCAGATTTTCCTGACTGATCAGGTTGGTCTGCTTTTGGAATGCTGCGTAGGCGCTTTGTAAGGTCTGTTTTAATTGGGCCTGCGAGCTGGCGTTGCTGCTGTCTAAGTTGTTTAAGGTCGTCTGAAACTGTTGATTGACTTGTTGGGCGGTCTGTTCGATCTGATGAAGTTGTTGATCGAGGGACGTTTTGGCTGTGGCTTGCAGTTGAATCTGAGTGCCCTGGTAATTCCGGAGTTCGGCTATGGTCTGATTGAGCTGGGTCAATTGTTGGGTTAACGGTTCGTTCTGGTTGCTGGTTGGTTCTTGTTTGGTTTTGTCGGCTTGCCAACTCATTAAAAATCGTCTCCTTTTCATAATCAAGCCCGAGTTTGGTTCCCCGAGACTTGTAATTGGTCCCTAATAGCTGATAGGTGAGATTTTTGCCCCGTTCCCATACTTTAACTGCCTGTTGTTTCAAGTCGTCCTGAAAGGCCTGAAAATCGCGAATCAGGGGGTTCTGCATGGTGTGATCGACGGCTTGGCGGATTTGATCTTTCCAAGTGGGCTGCTGTTTAGCCCGGAGCTTAATTTCGGCCATTGAGCGTTTCTCGTGACGGTTAGGATCGGGCCGGGTGACCATTAAGCCATTTTCCTGGCACACTTGATCCGTGATGTGGACTAAGTGATCGCGATATTGGTGCCAATTACCGTGCATTTTTTGCCCGGTTTCCAGGTTAATCGCGCCAATGACGGCATGGACGTGTAACGAATCGGTATCGGCATGTTCATAAAGGGCCACCTGTTGATTGGGATAGGCTTTGGCATAAACTTCTTTGGCAACGGCTAAAACCGTTGTCTGATCATGAGGATCTTGCGGATTAAATTCCAACGGGCTAAAGGCAATCCGGCTGGCATACGCTTGGGTTTTACCAGGATTGCCATAGACGGCCCGCACTTGTTTAAATTCGCTTTTAGCGTACTGAATATCTAAATTGAGGCCATCTTTTTTGATGGCTCGTTTTTCAGCGTAATTGACTAACCTAGATGCACTGGTGGAACGTTTTATGTGAGTTGTTGCCATACGCGTTGCACCTCGTTTTGTAAATCCTTTAATGCTTGGGGATCGATTTGACCACCTTGATTAGCATGATGGGCCAATTGATTAAGATTACCGCCAATTTTAGCTAACTGATGAGTGATGTTCTGGGCATCTTGGGCAGCAATCTTAGGGGCAACTAAGCGCGCCCCCTGGGCCTTCTTTTTGACAAAAGCCGGCACGGACAGATTTAAAGTTTGCGCGGAACGCGCCAGCTTTAAATAGTCCGGTTCACTCACCCGAAAATTAATTTGTTTGCTAGCCTGACGATGAACCTGAGTCGTCTTTTTTGTGCTAGCCAGATTTTGTGGTTCGTTCACAAGTCCCACCTCCGTTGCCCTGTGGCAAAGTTATTCGAGATATCAAAAGTCGGATCAGCCGACGGCTGATGACCTCCTAATGATAATCGAATAACAGAGGATTGGCAAGTAACCCGCATGCTAGCCACAAGACTACGTTTGTGGCAGCTGCGGTGCTTGCAAGGGGGACAGCTAACGCTCCCCCTTGACCCCCAAGTTCGCTGTGCAATGCCAAAATGGTTAGCCGATTGGCTAGCCACTTTTTGGCAAAACTTCGCGTTTTTACTCAAAATTGCTATCGGAATTTGAGTAAAAAAGTCTTCCAGACAGGGGCGGTCGGCCGAATGATTTTGCATCATGAGCATGCCTTCAGCAGGAGCCTTTCAGGCGGAGTTTTGCGCAAACGGCGCAAGCTAATTTAGCTTGATCAAAAAAGCAGCAGTTGATTAAATCAACTGCTGCCAAATACCTCTTTAAAGGTCTAACTTATTGAGTAAATTCAATTTTAATTGTTTTACCCATAGCATGGGCAATTTCAGCTAGTTTATCAAACGTTACATTATCGCCACGTTCGATTCTAGCAATGGTGGATTGAGGGACGTTTGCTCTTTCAGCTAAATCGGCCTGAGTTAGGCCAGCTTCTTCACGAGTATGATACAACGCTAAGGCACTGGCAGATTTTTCCTTGTCAGCATGATAAGCTTCAGCAAACTTAGGGTCTTTTAATTCCCGGGTTAAAATATCATTGATTTTCATTTTGACTATCCTCCCATTCAGTTCGTAATTCAATCGCATGTTTAATTTCAGCGGGTGGTGTTTTTTGTGCCTTTTTGGTAAACCCATGGGTAATCACATATTTTGGTCCCTTAACGTGAAAGTATAATGCCCATTGAATATTACTGGATACCTTACTTCTTAATTCATATAAATTTTTAGCTGATTCTATCTTTTTAACCCAAGTCATGCGTTGAGCGACTAGTAAACCTTGATCCTGCGTATCTGTAATCACTTGCAGTAATTTAGCGCGATCTTTAATTGGCAGTTGCTGTAACCATTCATCGAATTCATCATGACCATTGGGACGTTTGTAAGTTTCAAATTCTGGCTTTTCCATATTTGAATTATACCATATATATTATTATTTTAAAGTTATACGCTATTGCATTCAACCAAAATCAATTTGATCTAGCATCGTTTCAGTACTAGCCTGGTCTAAGCCTAAATAAGCTAAAGTGATTGCTTCACTGGAATGATTGAGCAAATTCATGACCAAACCAATATTATAATTAGATTGTGTGTAGACGCGATAAGCCCCGGTTTTGCGCA
Source organism: Lactiplantibacillus sp. B652 (assembly GCF_023806745.1). Taxonomy (NCBI): domain Bacteria; kingdom Bacillati; phylum Bacillota; class Bacilli; order Lactobacillales; family Lactobacillaceae; genus Lactiplantibacillus; species Lactiplantibacillus sp. B652. Next base: position 7,578 of record NZ_JAMSKY010000024.1, read on the forward strand.
TCGTATGAGTACCCAGATAATTAATTCCTAACAGATCGCCAACCTTACTCATGATTTTGTAAAATTGTTTTTCTGTAATATGGCGCTCGGGGTGTTGAATGGAAGGAAAGAGCCATTCAGAGGCTAGTCTATGATCAAGTAGCCATTGACGGTACAATAAGAGCTCTGTTTGAACTGGTTTAAGATACAAGGTATTAGGCTTACCCGTTTTTCGGTCGTGAATGAACGCATTTTGTTTAATAGAACCGTCCGGATTAAAAATATCGGTTTGTTTTAAGCGCATGACATCACTGACTCGCAACAGTGTCGCTTTACCAACTTGAAAAACTGTATAGTTACGCCGGCCAGCTTTAAAGTTGTTGAGTAAGGTATCTTGAACCTCTTTGAGAACGTTTGAATCTTTGATGGGTAAGACAACTTGTTGCATAGTTTTAGCTCCTTAAAAAATTGATTTTTAGTACAAATTAAAGTACAATATTAAGTACAATGAAAGGGTGGTAAATATGACATTAGCACTAACACAGAGCGATTTTCGCGCTAACCTAAAAAAATATTTAGATCAAGTTAATGACGAAGACGAAACCGTTTATATTGCTCGTTCAAATAGTCGCGCAGTAGCCATCGTTTCACAAGAAAAAATGGACTGGCTAGAAAGAGCATTAAAAGCTAAAGAAGGTTCGTTAGAATATGCAATTGCACGTGATCAGTTAATTAAACGCCATGTTTTACCTGACGATGAAATTGTTGAATCAGATGATGATTATTGGGGTCAGTTTAAATAATGAAAAAACTAAGATTTAAACCACGTGCAACCTTTAATGCTGATCTAAAACGGTTAGCCAGTTTAGACAAATCTATTATTGATGAAGTTCGAGCAGCCATTGACCTGTTGCTTGAGCAACAACAATTACCATCAGAATTTGAAGATCATGAGCTTAATCGGCGAATGAGCGGTTATAATGAATTTCACTTACGAGATACCCCGAAAAACAAAACACCAAGCGAAACTAACGATGTCCTGGTGGTTTATACGATTTATAAAGATGAACTAGTCTTAATTGGCATTCGAGTCGGATCGCATGATCGTTTATTTCCTGGTCAAAATCGTTCCAAAAGGTATCGAAAAAATGACGAATAAGAGAAGTCATTTATACCATATAAAAACAAATAACCCCCAACATCTACATTATAGATATTGGGGGTTATTTTAACAATGATTTTGAGGGTCTATTTCGAAGATTATAGACCCTATATATTCATAGCCCCTTTCTGTTTGGTGTTAAAGTATTAGTCATCGATGTCATGCACTATCTTGTTTAGCTCCGTTTTGATGGGACTGGGAATATTTTCTAAATTGAAATGATTATATATTTCTTTATCCTTAAGCATCCTTTTTTGTGCCTTATTTAATTTACACTCATTGTTACCCACTACCCATTCATCCTTTGTACGTATAAAGGGGTTTTGCGCACTTTCCTTTAACGCGTTTTGAACATCTTCATAAGGTAAATAAAATTCAATTGTAGATTTATTTAATTTTACAATCTACCATATAACGTCTCCATCTTTTCAAAACGACTTAATTCTACGGGCTATAAATAACTTAATTTGCCAGTGTATAACGTTTCAGATTAAGCTACCACTAAGTTATAATAACCATATCGAAAGGAGATCAATCTAATGAAATATACGAAAACCAAAGCAGTATTAAATCAACTCGTTGCCGATTTGAGCCAGATGTCAATGATTATCCATCAGACGCATTGGTACATGCGTGGACCCAACTTTTTGAAGTTGCACCCCTTGATGGATGAGTTCATGGAAGAAATTGACAGCCAACTCGATGTCATTTCTGAACGGCTGATTGCGCTTGATGGCAGTCCTTACTCGACCTTAAAAGAAATGGCCGAAAACACTAAGATTCAAGACTGGCCTGGTGAATGGGACAAAACAACCCCAGAACGCCTCGCACACTTAGTTGATGGCTATCGTTACTTGGAAGACCTTTACCAACACGGCATTGAAGTATCCGATGTTGAAAAAGACTTCAGTACCCAAGATATTTTCATTGGTCTCAAAACCGCAATTGAGAAGAAAATCTGGATGATTCAGGCAGAGCTTGGGTCGGCGCCGGAAGTTGATGAATAAAATAATATTAAAAAATCGGTAGGCTTAAACATTGCTAACGCTTATATCAGTGCTGCTATTTAATTAAAATGCGACATCCCAACAACGGGGTGGCGCATTTTTGTTTGCAATGCGGTGACAAATAGGCCGGAAACAAAATAAGTGAGTGATAACTCATTTTAATGTTGACAAACCGAGATGTACTGATTATACTAAGGCCATTAAGTGAGTGAGTATACACTCGTTTTGAGAAAGAGGGTTATTAAAATGGCAACGGATTATGTCATCGCCAAGCAGGTCAGCAAGCACTTTGGTCATCAGCAAGTGCTCAATCAGATTGATTTGACACTGCCGGCTGGAATGATTTATGGCTTGATTGGGCCATCAGGAGCTGGGAAGACCACCTTGATCAAGAGTATTTTAGGGATGGAAGCTGTGGATAGTGGCACTGTTAAAGTCATGGATACGGTGATGCCCAATAGGGCGGTAATGGCACAAGTAGGGTATATGGCCCAAAGTGACGCTTTGTATGAGACACTAACGGCCCGTGAAAACCTGACCTTGTTTGGGCAATTGATGAGCGTTCCAAAAATAAAGTTAGCACAAATGATTGATTATGCAGCCGGATTAGTTGATTTAACGTCCCAATTAGACAAGCGGGTCAGTGGCTATTCGGGTGGGATGAAACGGCGCTTGTCGTTGGCAATTGCCCTGATTCAGGATCCCCAATTATTGATTTTAGATGAACCGACCGTTGGGATTGATCCAGAATTACGGCAACAAATTTGGACCGAACTAAATAAGCTCAAGGATACCGGTAAGTCGATGCTCGTGACAACGCATGTCATGGACGAAGCAGAACGGTGTGATTATCTCATGTTGATTCGGCACGGGATTGCGCTTGCTGAGGGGACACCCGCGGCACTGAAACAACAGTATGCAGTAGATACGATCGAACAGGTCTTTTTGAAAGCGGGGCGGATGCAAGATGCGAACGATGGCAATCGTTAGACGAGTTTTTAAGCAAATGTTACGTGATAAGCGTACCTTGGCGCTGATGTTTTTGGCACCATTGCTGATTATGACGCTGATGTATTTCTTATTTCAAAACAACACGACGCAATTAGCAAGCTTGGGTGTTCATCATGTAGACCAATCCGTGGTTAACGTGATCGATACCAAAAACGTGACGATTCATCATTATGATAGTTCACAGGCACGGAAAATGATTAAGCAGCATGATCTAGATGGCTATTTGACTCAGAAAAATGGTCAATTGACGATTACTTATTCAAATAGCAATCCAACCAACACGTCTTTAATTAAGGCGAGTTTACAATCAGGATTAGTCAAGTTGAAAATGAAGACGCTGGTGACCGTTACTAAGAAACAGCGCGCGGCCCTTGAATCGCAACAAGCCGCTTTGAAGAAGCTGACAGCAGCCCAGACACAAGCAACGGTGACCAAGCTGAAGACTGCCATTGCACAAGCCCAGGCCCGCGGTGACCAGGCAACTGCTGAGAAATTACAAAAGCAACTCAAGCAAGCCACAGCCACGACGTCTAGTTCGACTCAGTCAGCTAAAGCAACCAGTTATACGACTAAGTCTCATTATATTTATGGTAGTAGTGATTCAACGTTCTTTGAAAGCTTTTTGCCAGCCTTTCTCGGTTTCTTTGTCTTCTTCTTTGTGTTCTTGATTTCTGGCGTTTCACTTTTGAATGAACGCACTACTGGAACCCTAAGCCGGCTACTTGCAACCCCAATTCGACGGAGTGAAATTATTATGGGCTATCTAATTGGTTATGGGGGCTTTGCCATCATTCAGACTGTCCTGACCGTTGTTTTTACAATTACGGTCTTCAAGATTCACTTAGTTGGTAGTATTTGGCTGGTCTTTCTGACTAACTTATTATTAGCGTTAGTGGCTTTGACCTTGGGTATCTTTATTTCCACCTTTGCTAACTCAGAATTTCAAATGATTCAGTTTATTCCACTGATTGTTGTACCACAAATCTTTTTTGCTGGGTTGGTTCCAGTCGATGGCATGGCCAGTTGGTTGCAAGCAATTGCCCACATCATGCCGTTATACTATGGTGCTAATGCGTTGACGGCTGTTGTGACAAAGGGTGCTGGGCTTGGCGATATTGGTGTCAATTTGTTAATATTAGTAGGGTTTATGGTCGTACTAACAATGTTGAATATTGTTGGAATGAAACGTTATCGGAAGGTGTGAGGATATGGAACGATCACGGATACGGGATTATTTTCAACAGGATCTAAGTCAGAATGAAACGATTACACCTAAGCAACGGGCCATCCTCCAGGCAAGTCTCGATTTGTTTGCTGAAAAGGGTTTTGACCAGACCAGTACTAGTGATATTGCACAACGGGCCGGCGTTGCGGAGGGGACGGTCTATCGGCGGTATAAGACTAAGGCTGCCTTACGGGATGCCATCTTAGCACCAATTGCCGCGCACATTGTGCCAATTTTAGCGAGTGATTTTTCAGAGGATAAATTACGGCAGCGTTATCCCAGTCTACAGGCATTCGTCACAGCAATTTTTACGGACCGAGTTGCATTTGCTAAAGCTAACGTGAAAGAGTTAAAGGTCATTTTTGAAATGGCAGCTTTTGACGCCGAACGACGCGAACAGCTTCTTAGCCAGATTGCGCCTAAGATGGTCAAGCAGATGGGAAGTGTCATAAATCAACTAAAAGCAGATCATTTGATTGTGGATTGGCCGAATGATTTGATACTGCAAAGTTTGTTATCGCAGCTATTCGGTTACCTAGCGCGGTTAATGCTGGAATTGCCGGGAACTGAGATTGAGCGCGAACAAGCGTATCTGATTACGGTGATGACCAAAATATTGACCCCGGGTGAACATGATCAAATTACTGGTCAGTGAGCTAAGTGTTACTTGATATAAATTAAAGCCACTTCTGTACTTAGCGTTCAAATGACCGCTAAGTACAGAAGTGGCTTTGGCCGTTGCTACGCGTGTTCGTTTGTTAATCTGCTAGTATCGTCATTTTATTCAACAAACTAGTTTGTAACTGGCTGAGTGTGGTCGTCATGTAGACCGGGTAAAGATCTGGGTTGACGAGCCGCTGGGTTGTTCGTGGGAGCTCGGCAAGTTTAGCCTGGGTCGTTGCCTGAATGGTTGTAAGAACCTGTCTAATATCTTTTGAGCATCACAATCAAATAAGCTAAAACAACCATTTGGCGACTAGTACTAAGATGTCGTTCGCAATTTTTCCAAAGGCGCCGACATTTATCTAGCCAACTAAAAGTACGTTCCACTAACCAGCGTTGCGGAAGCACTTCAAATTTATGTAATTCATTACGCTTAGCCACCTGTACGGTGGCTTTTAAATTGGAATGAACAGCGGCGGAAAAGTTGTTCCCAGTGTACCCACCATCAACTAGTACTGTTTTGACGTGATTAAGATGTTCACGATATAACGTCAACATAGCAATGGCTCCTTGACGATCAGACACATTAGCCGTAGTAATGTGAATAGCTTGTGGTAAACCATTGATATCAACTGCTAAATGGCGCTTAATACCGGAAACTTTTTTACCTGCATCATAACCTTTATGCTCAGCAGTATCTGCATTTTTTACGCTTTGGGCATCGATTATAATAAATGTCGTTTTGGCTGGTAGCGTCAAGAATCTTGTGTAAATGAAATGCCTTCGTACATATAATATGTATCTAACTTAAATAAATGATGCTTCCAAGGTGTCCTGGAGTCCTTTGAACCCTCGGTGGATCCG
>NZ_JAMSKY010000025.1:0-12853 GCF_023806745.1 Lactiplantibacillus sp. B652
AGCGAAGACTTCCGCCCCCGTTGACTAACCTTTCGTTCAAAGTCAGTTTGCGCTAGCCCAGCCTGGTACTCACTATTTAGCCGGTGAAGTTCGTTAAAGATGGTGGTCTTACTAAAGCCTAAGTAGTTAGCGATGTATCGCAAGGAACGTCCTTCATTATGAAGCGTTTCAATGACAACACGGTTCTGGAATGATAAAATAGTGGTGCTCATCAAGGTCCTTCTTTCTAATGGATTGTGTGGTAACACCATTAAAGACCTTGATGGGTTTTTCTGTCCACTTAAATGTTCAACTTAAATTTTACAATCTGCCTTATTTAAAAAGCGTCAAATTGTCTGTTCAGAAAGATCTGAAGATAGACAATTTGACGCTTTTTGGTTATAGGCTCAAAAATGAATTGTTGCTATAAATTATACTGACTATTCTTTTACCGTATCATTTAGTTCCTTGGCCTGATAAAAGTCCGGGAAGACGTGAGCACTCTTGATTCCCCAATAATAAAAACCAAGGGATGCAATAATAATCACGACAAAGTCCCAAGGATATGGGATCCAATTGATACCGTTAAATTGGTGACTGCCAATGTAGGACATGATTGAAATGAAAATGAGATAAAAAATCATCCACATACTTGACCAAAATGCTTTCCGGGTATTCACATAACCAGCTCGGTACTCGTAATAAAAGTAGAATGGTAATCCTAGTAAAATAACCAAAATAACTTCAACGGTTGTTGGCCACATTGCCCAATATACGGCAAGTGAAGCCAAGACAAACGAAAGTGGTGCCATCCAATTTAAATGCTTTAACTTAACAGGACGTTTAAAATCTGGTGCCAATTTTCGAAAGGCAACCGCTGTTACCGGCCCGGTTAAGTACGCAATTAAGGTTGACGTACAGATAACCGTTGCCAAGGTTGCCCATGATCTAAATACAGAAACCATCAGCATACTTAGAACCAGGTTAACAATCATCGCAACACGGGGAATCCCATATTTTTGATTGATCTTACCTACGAAACTCGGAATACGCTGGTTACTTTCCATCGCGTAAAGTGCTCGGCCAGTTGATGCGGCAAACGAGACACCGGTTCCGACGGGTGAAACAAAGGCATCCATGTAAAGCAGAACGGATAACCAGCGGATTCCCAACATAATTGCCAAGTCGGCAAATGGGGAATTGAAGTTAATACCACTCCATCCGTGTGCTGCAACCGCGGATGGCTTAATTGCCGTTATAAAGACACTTTGAAGGACAATGTAGATAATCCCACTAATCAAAAGTGAAATAAAAATGCCATGACCGATATTTTTATTTGGGTTTTCGATTTCACTTCCCATATTAATAACCGTTTGAAAGGCATTGAACGAGAAAATAATACCGGCTGATGAAGTAGCCGCAAAAATCGGTGCTGACCCGTATGGCATAAATTCGTGGAGTGAATGGCCATAGTTTTCGGGATGAAAACTGGCAATTGTCAGCATAATAATGGTTAGCGTTGGTACCCCGATCTTAAAAACTGAGATTAAACTGGTAAAACTGGTTAGAATTTTAACTGACCAGAAGTTCAAAAGAGTGAAAACCAACATGAATAAGAAAACCACCATTAATCCTGCTGTGGTAATGGTGCCATTTTTCAAGAACTGATGGGTCCAGTTTGCCCACGACCACGGCCATGAACTCATATATTGAACGGCAGCAACAGCCTCTATTGGAATTAACGTAATTAACGAAATCCAATTGGCCCATGAAGAAATAAATCCCAGAAGCGGTCCGTGGGAATATTGTGCGTATCGGCTCATCCCGCCGGCTTCCGGAAACATTGCGCCAAGTTCAACATAATCGTAAGCAATTGCGGCAATGACCGCACCCCCGATGACCCATGAAATAATAGCAGCGGGGCCTGCTATTTTCGAGGCTTCCCAAGAACCGAAAAGCCAGCCTGATCCAATTAAGGAACCAAGCGTTAACATTACAAGTTGAAATAATCCAATCTTAGTCGTTTTGTCAGAATCCATTTGTACCTCCTATTTGCAGTGACAACCAGTGTAACAAATGAGAAAATTATTGCAAATGAAGTAAAATGAGAAAAGTCGACTGGTGACTATCATGATAGTCAGGAGAAGATTTTATACTTTTTTAGGAATAGTACCGAAATTGTATTTTTTGAGATAAGGCAAGGAAACACGTTCTTTTAAGGACGTGATGAATTGCCCCATTTTTATGTGCAATGAAAGTTTAGCGTCATTACCTGTCAATAAATTTCCTCAATTGTCAAGTTAAGTGCAACACTTGATAACTAGACCAATTAGACTAGCTTAAAAGGCCATGAAGGCCTATTCTTATTATTAACGACAAAATCAACAGATAAGGATAGGTGTCTTCATGACCCAAACTAAGAATATCATGCCTAAGCATTACCAACAACTCCAATCTTTTGAACGCGGTCAAATTGAGTCCCTGACTCGATTAGGATTTGGCGTTCGTCAGATCGCCAGCCGGCTTCACCGGAGTCCCAGCACCATTTCTCGCGAATTAAAACGCGGGTTAACCACCCAGATTGATTCCCAGAAACATCGGTCATATCAGGGCTACTTTGCCGAGCGCGGGGCGGCTTACTATCGAGAACAGCGGGCCAAGTGTCACCCCAAAGGTTTACTGCAGCGGGCTGCCGTGTTCTTCAAGTCCCTGCCGAAAGCTTTAAAAGCTAAGCCACGAGTTTTCAGTGTCGATACGTATGTCCACTATTTTAAAGCTCATTACCCGGGCTTTCCCTGCCCATCAACGGCTACGGTCTATCGGTATATCGAGGCTGGCAAGCTCCCGGAGCTTCACAACTATGATTTACCCATGAAGCTACGTCGCCGCGCTAAACGCCCGAATCACCGACATGCCCGCCTGAATAAAAAACGGCTTGGACAGTCCATTGAAGACCGGTCCGCAGTGGTTCGGAAACGTCAGGAGTTGGGCCATTGGGAAGGCGACTTAGTGAAAGCCAAACGGGTTGAGTCCGAACCAGCTTTAATGACGTTAACCGAGCGAGTTAGCCGGATGGAAATTATCGTTAAATTGCCTGATTACCGGGCAGAGACTTGCCGGCAAGCCCTCCAAGATACGATTGATGATTACGGTGCAGAAAACTTTCGGACGATCACGTTTGACAACGGCTCGGAATTCGCTAGTTTAAATCAGGCCTTAGAACAGGATTATCAGATCAAAGTTTATTTTTGCCATCCATATTCACCATGGGAGCGAGGTTCCAATGAGTATTTTAATAGACGGTTACGCTGGTTCTTCCCGAAAAAGACCAATTTTAGCCAAGTAACGACTGATGAGATCCTAGCAGCACTTGAACTAATTAATCAACGACCATTAAAAATACATCATCAACAGACTGCCATTGAAAGATTCCGGACTTGTTCGGATTAAACTTGTAATTTGCCATAAAAAATTTAGATAAAAAAGAACAAGGTGAGAAACCAAAATTAGTTTCTCACCTTGTTCTTTGAGCACTCAGATTCCTGTACCAAACCATCCTATAACCAACGATAGTAACAATAAAGAGTAAGATTGTAAATGGTACTTAAATAAGGCTTTGTGATCTTGTTCGTTTGGTAGTAGGAAAGCTTGTTTTTCAATAGGCTGCTCATGCCAAATAGGTTGTTGTTTCCAAAAATGATATAGCTGTTGGGGAAGTGCTATCGTGGGTGGAATAGCAATCATAAAGCCAATGATTGCTGGTCGGATTTGGATGATACTATTTCCGAAAGCAACTATGTACCAGAGCCACATGAGCGAACCATAAAAGCAACCTCTAGCAACTGTAAATTCTAACCAGAAGAGTAGTTCGTTTTTTAGGGAACTTCTACGATACGTTTGAAGAACTTTTTTCTTGAGCTGCCTCATTTTGCGACGGGAGTCGTTCTTTCTTAGAAAAAGTCCCCAAAAATATAGCTCGCCTGATCTGGTATAGTTCATAATTTTTTTTTGAATCTTAATGACATATATGAGTAAAATAAACTCAACTAATAAGATCAATAATGGTAACATCAATTTTGGGCCTCCTTAAAAAGGTACACTTATCCAGTCGCTGGTAGTTACTTATCGTGAATGTTAGAGTTATACTATTGCTGATTTTAACTACCGAAATTTTAATAGTTAATTCAGTTGGCGCCAACGTGGTATTTATTAATTTGGGCCACAATAGCCGACTACATCTATAAATGACATGGTATCATACTATTTATAGATGTAGGTTGCTAATGAATCTTTTAATCGATGGTTATGTTGGTTTTTCTCAAACAGTCCAACTTTAACCATGTAACAATTAATGAGATCATAGCAGCACTTGAACCTATTAATCAACGGCCATTGAAAACTATCGGACTTATTCGGATTAATTTTACAATCTGCCGTATAATAATCTGCGGATGAAGTGGATTAAGAAAATCAAACTCAAATTGTGCTTTGCCAGTTATTACCTCGCCAGTGCTAAGTGTATGCTTAAATAGTAAAACGCCAGCGTCTTCGTAAGACGGAAATTTAACATGAATACTTTTAGTGGTCAAAGGCTATCACTCCTAACAAATTTGTCTTTCAATTCTATTGTGCCAGTTGTAGGCCAATTTTTTGATCTGGTTAACAATAAATTTACCAATACTTAAATTTATAAAACATCAGCCGCACTTATTATATGTATTGCCCGCCAGCATAATTAATCGGTAAATTTATATGTTTTGAAGATAAAATGCACCAAAAAGTGCACCACGGACTATTTTTGAAGCCTGAAAACACTCGTTATCATTGGTATATCAGCATTTATATATAAGACTGGTTCGAACCCAGCTAGCCCAATTAGGGAAATTCGATAACCGGCAATCAGGTGTAAAAGCCTTGATTGCCGGTTTTTTTGTCGCCAAAATTGCAATTTGCAAGTGCTCGAAACGGCTACGCTGAGATGCAAAGGATTCCGGCTCTTCGTCAAGTGGAGTTGAGACAATCTTTATGAAGTAGGGTCCCAAGTTCAAATATCATCATCTCCCTTGGTGATTGAATCCGTATCGGATGGTGCTAAGTGCTAGAGCAGGATTTAAGGACGACATTAGATGCAACCGAATGCTGTGAATGACTTCAACTCGAGCAGAATGTGGGCGATTGATCATGGCTTTCGGTTTGATTAGCTTAGCCGCTGAGCAGCCGTCATTTTAATTGCTTCATTCGAAGATATCCTCAAAAAGAATGAATTTTTATACGCAAAACTGGTATCGCTTTCTTTGCTGATACGGTAAGATAAGATTGAAGTTGGCAGTTAAACCTCGCCTGGAGCAACAAAACCAGCATTACGATAATGCGCTTGGAGCACCTGAACAGCGCCACTTTTCACGCCTTAAAGGGATAGTGACGGCGTTTAAATCCAAGTTCGGGTATAAATGGATATAGGCCAAGTAGATGTCACTGGTAAATGGCAGTTTACGGGCTTGGCGAGCGTACTGAGCGTTCGTGGGGCTTGTTGCCTTTTTATCCATGATTAGTTAGACAAACTTTAAGCAACTTTTCTGAGCTGATGGGGACAAATTGCCACTCGCACAAAATTACCGTTAGCGGTAAGCTTAGTTCAAGCTTGATTCGTTTTTAGCGAAGCAGGCCTTGCTAACTAAATCATGACGAGGAGGAACCACGAATGCCAGTTACAAAAATTAAGTTACATGAAACCATGACCTACCGCGAACATGCGATTACGAGTAAATCATTTTCCCGCAAACTCGGTATCGACTTACCATTTGCAATGTACGCGATGGCCGCCGGTGAAAGCATCAGTGCCGAACAGTCGACCTTGACGCGACTCTTTGAAGTTATAGATGGGACATTGACCGTACAGTTTGCGGATGAAAGCCAACAGACCGTCGCCACTGGAGAAATGCTGGTGGTACCTGCGAATACGGTGCATACTTTGCTCGCAGCGCAGCCCTGCCAGTTTATTCAATTCGAGACCAAGTAAGGTACTTATCAAGTTAATCAGTAAGCCTATTGAGGAGGAATTTCAATGAGTTTAATCGATAAAATCGACCATGCCAAAGTGCTTAAATTGACGGACCAAATTCCACTAGATGAGGATCAAGTTAATAGTCGGACGTTGGTTCAGCGTGACGATTTGAGTATGACACTTTTTTCCATCGCAACCGACCAAGAGATTGGCGGTCATTCCGCACAGGGTGACGCCATGGTCAATGTTTTGAGTGGCATCGCGGAAGTGACCATTGAAGGAACGGTATACCGTTTGACGGCGGGGCAGTCCATCGTAATTCCTAAGGACGCGCGTCATTCGTTGTATGCGGTGGAAGGTTTTCAGATGTTGCTGGTGGTCGTCAAACCAGCTTAGACGGGTGCTTATGGGAAAGGGACGGTGGTCCGATGGCCGAATATACCTTCATTGGTGACATTCACAGTGCGGCGGATGACCTGGCCGTATTGCTAGCTGATACGAGCATTACGCAAACGCGGCTGATTTTCCTGGGTGATTACATAGATGGAACGGCTGGTCGTCATTTGGGGCATCTCACGCAACCAGCACCGCTGGATCCGTTGGGTGTGATAGCTCAAGTTCAGCAACGGGTCAGAGATTATGGTGACGTGGCATTGTGTGGCAACCACGATGATTTTTGGGTGCAAACGGCCCGCGGTGATGATGAGGCTGCCGCGACCTGGGTTTTGAATGGCGGGCACCGAACTTGGCGCAAACTCGGCATTTATACCTCGAATCTGAACACGGTGCGGCGTGCGCTGAATCAGGAACCACTATTAGCGGCGACTAAATTTCTGGCAAGCTTACCAACGATTTGGCAACAAGAACACTTAGTTGCGATGCATGCAGGCGTGGATTGGCGATGGCCGTTGGCACAACAGACCCGCGATACGCTACTTTGGATTCGCGACGACTACTATTTTGATGGCGGCGGCCAGCCGCACCGCAATTTATTTGACCGAGTACTGGTGACCGGTCATACGCCGGTTCAAAGCTTCGAAAATCCGCAGATGGGGTACGTGAAGCTTCAGGCGGATGCAGAGGACACGCCTCGTTACGTTATCGACGGTGGAAGTCGTTCCGGATTGTTTGATGGTGGGATCTGTGCGCTAACACTGACAACGCAAGGTAAAGTGGCCCGGATGAAACGGGTCATCAACCGTAAAATCTACGACGGCCAACAACTGGTGACGCCGGAAATGGTTAGCGGGAGTTAGTGACGTTCCGTAGTCCTGCGTAGATGAAAGTTAATGGCGCCTCACACACGCATAAACGTCAGTAAAACGGCCACCATCGGCTTCAATTGACCGATGGTGGCCGTTTGTGCACGCTGACTAGCAACCGTATCCCTTATAAGAGATACAGCCAGCCTAAGCCACCTAGAATAATTAGGGCCAATAAATTAAGACCAGTAAAGACTTTTAAAAAGTGTCGGAGTGGTTGTTGGTCATCAAAGGACAATTGTTTGAGTGCCAGCAAGTTCGCTAGGGATGCCACTAGTGACCCTAAGCCACCGATGTTGACGCCGATAAATAGCGCTGGCAGCTGCTGGGTGAAGTGGGCGAGTAAAATGACAGCGGGGACATTGCTGATGACCTGGCTTGTCAGGATACTCGTCAAATAAACAGTTGATGGCGTCTGAGTTAGCCAAGCCACCCCTTTCGTGACTGTCGTGTTATGGCTGATGGCGCTCACGAAGACGAAGAAGCAGATGAAGGTGAGTAACAGTGCGTAGTCAACTTCATAAAAAGTTTGGCGATTGATTACGGTGGCAACGAGCATGCTGATCAGGACCACTAACCAAATCGGTATCAGGCCGAAGATACCCGCCATTATGAGAATTAAGAGCGCACCTGCCAATAGTGCTTTGCTGGTGTCGACAGATTGACGCTCTGTTTGCGATGGCACTAGTGGTTGTCGTGGTAACCAGTGGCTAAGGACTAATAATAAGCCGAGACTCGCTAACATGAGCGGGGTCGATAACTGAAAAAATTGTCCTAAGTTGACGTGGAAGAAGGTCACGAGAAACAAGTTTTGGGGATTGCCAATCGGTGTAAATGCACTGCCAAGATTAGCAGCCATGATCATTAGGGTGACTGGGTAAGCAATTGACAAATGTTGCTGCCGTGCAACGACCGTAAAAAGTGGAATTAGTGTTAAAATCGCGACATCGTTAGTCAATAGCATTGCACCGCCAAAGGCCATTAAGATGAAGAACTGACACATTTGCCGGGTGTTTGCAGATTTTTGAAGAAGCCAGTCACTTAAACGATTGAGCAGGTGTAGTGCGCGCAATAATTGAACGCAGAGCATCAAGGCAAATAGCGTGCCGATAGTCGTCCAATTGATGTCCTGGATGCTCGGCGTGCCAATCAACAGACTCATAATGGCACAAGTTAAGGCAATCAGGAAGATTTTGTCGCGTAACGTTCGCTTCAGAATGGTCGCCAAGGCTCGCACCCCCTCGTAGCTAGATTGGCTTTAACTTAACCATACTGAAGGTGGACCTGTAAACTGATATACATCTCCCTTTCGGCTAACCTCGCTTAGCTGGCAGACTGTGGGTGACGTATCCGAGGCCATTGCAGGAATCAGCTTGACAGCGGATGCTTTGCTAAGCAGTGTCGGGGGTACAATGGGAACCGGTCATGTTAAAGTAAAAAAACGATTTGAAGCTCGCAAACTTCAAACCGGTTTGATTTGTTATCGATTATTATTCATCATACAGTCAGGCGTCATGCCGGTGTGCCGACTGGCCAAAGAACCACAGATAAGCGCCATAAATAGCGTTGGCCAACATCACGAGTTGGAGTGCCAACATCGATGTCGCGGCCGGACTGAAGCCTCTCAATTGGTTGAACCAAATAATGACGTTAATGACGTCTAGCGTGATCCAAGCGACCCACTGGGAACGATAGCCGTTGACCATTAACACGCTACCCACGATACCTAGTGGGAGTAGCGTGGCATCTAAATAGATTTGATTCCCGTTCAGTTGCTTACTAAAGTGTAAGACGATCGCATAGACGAGTACCGCTAAGATGAACCAGCTCAGCCCGGCGAGTTTGCTGAGCTTGCGGCCAGTCAATTCACTGGAGTCCGCTTGGGCTGCCATTTTACGGTGCCAGACGGTAATCCCAACGAACTGCATAACGAGGTAAAAGGACTGCGCTGCAATGTCACCAATCAGCCGATTCGTGATGGCAGTAGTCAGCCACGCCGCACAGGCAATGATGCCCCAGCTGTAGTTGGTCAAGCGACCCTGGTCAACTAAAATCAGGTTGATGATCACGGTAATCCCGGTGAGTAGACCGATCCAGCCATGCAAGCTGTAGTCTTTTCCCAAGATAAAGCCTAAAATCGTGACGATCAACATGGTGGCCATCATCAACTTGGTCGCTGGGCGTAGCGTTCTTAATTCGGTAACGCCCCGTTGCCAGTTGAAGACGGCGCGCATCGCCGTTGGTAGCGTGGTGACATCCTGCTTGAGTTGCCGGACTAGCATGTTCAAATTGGGCAGTGCCCGTTTGCTTTGATTCATATTAAATAACACTCCTTAGTTGTTTTTAGACAGCCGTGATCGGAAGCAACGCTGTTTATTTAATGTTACACGTTAGCCCGTTTGTGGGGGGCTGTCAACAGTGGGGCGGGCCAGTTAAACCGTGTTATTAATACGTTAATGGGGAAGAAGCTATTCATAACCAAGAGATGCCCCGTTCAAGTCTGTAGGCAATATTTATTTATTCATGGCACGATTCAGTTTGCCGAGCGATTAATCACCCACATTGACTGAAATATTGGTATAGTAGAATAGTAACCGGGAATCGAGTCTGAGTCTCGGATGGTACGAAGATTGGTTTATAATAATCACAATAAATTGTCATTGATGAAGGAGCGGTTTACGGATGAAAATCGGATTTATTGGTGCTGGGAACATGGGTCGGGCCATTATTGATGGGTGGCTGAAACAACAAGCAGTCGCCCCAGCAGATATCTACCTGCACAGTGCCCATGCGGCGAGCTATCAACCCTACGCGCAAGCAAATGGGTTGAACGCCTGTGACACGAACTTGGCGGTCGCACAAGCGGCAGACGTGATCGTGCTCGCGGTGAAACCCAACATTGCACTTGACGCACTCAAAGAAGTTCAATCAGCTTTAACGGGTAAGTGGGTCATCACGATGGTCTCTGGACTCAATTTGGCAGACTATGCGACGGTCATGCCTGACTTGCCAGTACTGCGGATCATGCCAAACGTCAACGTGGCGATTGGTGCCGGGATGACGGCGCTAGTTGGTAATGACGCCTTGACGTCCGAACAATATGCGGCGGGACAACGGTTGTTTGATGCGATTGGTGCGACCAGCGCAGTCGCTGAAAAGGACTTTCCAACCTTTTCAGCCTTGGCCGGCAGTTCGCCAGCTTACATTTACTTCTTTATTGATGCGATGGCGCGCGCGGGAGTCAAGCATGGGCTAAGCAAAGACGCTGCGACCAAAATCGCCGCTCAGGCAACGTTGGGCAGCGCCCAAAATGTCTTAGCTTCGGATAAAATTCCGTTTGATCTGGTTGATCAGGTCTCGTCACCGGGTGGCACAACGGTCGCTGGTTTATTAGCGATGGAAGAAGCTGGCTTTATGACGGCTGTCGTGAAGGGAATCGATGCGACGATCGCCAAAGAACTCGGCGAATAACAAAATACTTGGTGCTGGTGGTTGCAAGTTTGGTCTATACCGATTATAATTAAACCAGTAAATCCAAGGAGGAATTGTTCATGAGCAAAGTGTTAAAACATGCCATCATTTATACGGGGTTAGAAAAAATTGATGACGGCTACATTCGTTTCGGTAAGGAAATTGAAGCGGTTGGTCCAATGGATGAATACGTGGCCCAACCCGACGATGATATCGAATTTGTGAGTGGCAAGACGATTGTACCGGGCTTTATCGATGTTCATAGCCATGGTGGTTATAGTTTTGATTCAATGGACGGGAATCCAGCTGAAATTAACGAAATGGTTAATGATATGGTTGCCCGTGAAGGGATTACGTCATATTTCTGCACGACGATGACCCAATCCAACGAAAACTTAGATCATTCGATGGAAGGCATCAATAAGGCGGCTGAAGAAAATCCAGTGATCCAAGGGGTTCATTTGGAAGGCCCATTCATTTCTGCCACGTTTAAAGGCGCCCAACCAGAAAAGTATATTAAGAATCCTAACGTTGACTTACTGGACAACTGGAACAAGTTATCTGGTGGCCGCGTCAAGTTAATTACTTATGCACCAGAAGATCCTGGTTCGCGTGAATTCGAAAAGTATTGCTTGGAAAACGGTATCGTGCCTTCAGTTGGACACAGTAACGCGACTCGTGAACAATTATTAGCAAGTAAGGCGACCCACGTCACTCATTTATACAATGCGCAACGTGAATTTAAGCACCGCGAACCAGGGGTTACTGGCCATGCCATGCTTGAAAACAACATGTATTGCGAATTGATTTGTGATGGCTTCCATATCGTTCCAGATATGATCAAGTTAGCCTATGAACAAAAAGGGGTCGACCGGATCGAATTAGTCACTGATTCAATGCGTGCCAAGGGTGAACCTGATGGCATTAGTGAATTAGGTGGCCAAAAAGTGATCGTTAAGGATGGTCAAGCGCGCCTTGAAGAAGGTAACTTGGCTGGTTCAGTCTTAACATTTATCAACGCCTTCAAGAATATTCAGAAATTCACTGGCTGTGGCATTGCGGAAGCCGTTAAGATGGCCTCAGTTAACCAAGCGCGTGAATTTGGATTAACGAAGAAGGGGACTTTGGAAGCCGGCAAGGACGCGGATATCAACATCCTGGACGGTAACCAAGACTTAGTCGCAACTTATAGCTACGGTAAAAAAGCAGCTAAATAAATTAGAAGTAAGGGATGAGTACCATGAGTTCGCCAATTTATATTCAAATCCACAACCAAATTAAGCAGGCGATTGAAGCAGGTCGGTGGGCCGTTGGTGACCGGATTCCGTCCGAACGGGAACTGGCCGGTCAGTTCGATGTGAGTCGGATGACCCTTCGGCAAGCAATCCAAACGTTGGTTGACGAAGGAATATTAGAGCGGCGAGTCGGCGCCGGCACGTTTGTCGCCAACCAAAAGGTGCAAGAAAAGATGTCCGGCGTCACCAGTTTTACTGATTTAATGCTGGCTCAGGGCAAAGTCCCATCGAGTAAAACGATTTCCTACCACGTGACCAGTCCGTCACTGTCTGAAAGTGAAAAGTTGGCCTTGAAAGCTAACGAACAAGTGCTACGGATGGAACGGATTCGCTATGGTGATGATGTGCCGATTTGTTTCGAAGTGGCGACGGTGCCAGAACGGCTCGTTAAGCAATTTACGAAGGATGAAATCACCAGTTCGCTATACCGGACATTAGAAGAAAAAGCGAGTTTGATGCCCGGTAAGGCCCAACAAACGGTTTCAGCGATGTCGGCGTCCGAACGAATCTCGGAATATTTATCCGTTCGCCGTGGCGACGCCCTCTTACGATTACGACAAATTTCGTATTTACAAACGGGTGAACCGTTTGAATACGTGCGCACGCAATACGTGGGCAACCGGTTCGAATTTTATCTCGAAAAGTAACCAGTGACGCGCTGACTCAGTGGTCAAACCGTTGCCGGTGGTGAAAAGGTCAAAATAAATAGCTCGGCTAGAAATTAAGGGTCTCTGTCAACCGGTGTTGATGAAGTTATATTTAGAATCCAATTCATTTACGAATTGGGTTCTTTTTTTCGATTTTGATTTTGAATTCAATTTGAATTCGATAAATAAAGTTTT
>NZ_JAMSKY010000026.1:0-11204 GCF_023806745.1 Lactiplantibacillus sp. B652
TGATTCGGTCCCACTGAGCATCTTCCAGTTCGTATCGTTTAGGTGTTGTCATCGGAATGCCTCGATTCGTTTTTCCTCAGATTATACCTGAATTTTTAGTTTTCAGACAGTCCCTAGAAGTGTCACCGGAGAACAAACTCGCTGAAATCGTCGATCAAGACGTTATCGATTTCACGAAGACGGCCCAGATGACGATTCAGGATATGCTCGGTTATAATTTCAAAGACAACTTTATTTATGCGGTCAGTTTGCACGTCAGCTCGTTTATCAAACGTATCCAGGCCGGTAAGCCGATGCGGCAAATGAGCTCGGATATGTTAGCGATGGTGCGCGAATATCCAGCTGAAATCAAAGCGGCTGAAACACTCAAAAAAGGCTTGGAGGAACGTTACCATCTACCAATTCCACAGTCCGAAGTGTATTACCTCGCCATTCTATTGATTTCCTTGAAATCGATGCAGCTCAATGGCAAGGTCGGCGTGCTAGTAGCAGCCCATGGCATGAGTACCGCCTCTTCCATGGCGCAAGTCGTCGGTCAGCTCCTGGATGACTACGATATTCAAGCATTCGATATGCCGCTCGATATGGATCCCAGCGTGGCGTACGACCATGTCAAACGGCGCATTGAAAAGATGGATTCGGGCAAGGGTGTGTTGTTACTCGTTGACATGGGGTCGCTGACGACTTTTGGTGAACGGATTCAACAGGAGACTGGCATTGCCACGCGCACGATTGACATGGTGACCACACCGGTCGTACTGGAAGCCGTTCGTAAGGCCAGCCTGGTCGACAGCGATTTGGACTCGATGTATCAAGAACTGGTTGGCTTTAAGGGCTATTCGCGGATTTCTCGTAACTTGCCAACTGATGACCAGAAAGCGACCGTTAAGCCAGCGTTAGCGACGGATAAGACCCCGCAGCGCGCAATTATTGCGATTTGTGCAACTGGAGTGGGAACCGCTGAACGCATCAAGACGATTCTGGACAGTTTGTTAGCTCAGAACTTCATCGAAGGCATTACAGTCTTTCCAATTTCAGTCGTTGAAATGAAGACTCGTATCCAGCAAATTAGTCAGAATTATCAAATTATTGCGGCGACTGGGATTACCAAGCCGGAGCTCGACGTGCCGTTTATCTCCTTGGAAGAACTATTGCAGGGTGGTGGCGAGAAATTTATCGATCAACTAGCAACTGGGATGGATTCGCCACAGATGATGGCCGAGGAAGCCCAACAGTTGACACCAGAGCTCTGCGAACGGTATTTAGGCGACTACTTCACGTTCCTCAACCCCAAGAAGCTGACCGGGATTTTATGGGCGTATAGCGAAGTGATTGCCACCCATCTGGATGGTGAGATGAGCAACGCCTTTCGTATCGACCTCATCATGCATCTGGCCGGGGCCCTAGAGCGGACGGCCATCAAGGATGAGATTTCAGCCCCGACTGAAGAAATGCCCGATATTATGGCCTCCAAGTGGTATCCGATTATTCAAACGGCTAACCAGCAACTGACCGACCAACTTCAGCTGACCTTCTCAGCGGCGGAAAATTATTATATTGTGCAATTATTAGAGAGTCATCAAGCGCAAGTCCTGGCCAGTTGATACACTAACTTGGCATGGTTCTTGCATGTATCTTAATGAGTATTAGTTATAGACTGAGGAGGGAACACCGATGTTAGCATTTGTTGTTGTGAGTCATGGCAGCTTTGCCCGGGGGATCGTGGACTCATCGTACATGATATTTGGCAAGCAGGATAAGGTCCAGACGGTCACGTTTCAATTAGACGAAGAGCCCAGCGTCCTGACTGAAAAACTGATGGCGGCGGTCGATCGGTTTGATGCCGATGACCAAGTCCTGTTCATGGTCGACTTATGGGGTGGGTCCCCATTCAACGCGGCGAGCCGGATTGTCGCTGAACATACCGACCGAATGGGACTTGTCACCGGCCTGAATCTGCCAATGTTGATTGAAGCCTATACGGTCAGAGACAAACCAATCGACGACGTTATCGCCCACCTGGAAGAGACGGGTAAGATTGGTATCAAACACTTGAACTTATTAAAAGAAGACGAGGAAGATGAGCCACTATGACGATGGATATTCGCTTGGCGCGGATCGATAGTCGGCTCTTGCACGGGCAGGTCGCTACGGTCTGGACCAAAAGTGTCAGTCCTAACCGGATTCTAGTCGTGTCTGATGAGGTCGCCCGGGATGCACTGCGCAAGATTTTAATCGTTCAGGCGGCGCCACCGGGTGTCAAAGCGAATGTGATTACGGTCGACAAGATGATCGAGATTTATCATGATTCCCTGTTCGACAATGTCAAACCACTGATTCTGACGGATACGCCGCAAAACATGGCGCGCCTCGTTGCCGGCGGGCTGGATTTTAGCCAGACGGGTGTCGACATTGGCAGCCTCGCTTTTTCAACCGGAATGGTAATGGTCACCAATGCGGTCGCCGTCGGTCAGGCTGAAGCTGATGCCTTGTATGCGTTGGCCGCGGCCGGATTAAAAGTCTACGCCCAGAAGGTGCCGACGGACAAACAGGTCGATTTGATGCCCTTGCTGGCTAAAAACGGCTTTGCGGCACCTGGCCAACCAGAAACTGAATTGAAATAGCCGATTCGCCAATTAAACGATTCGATATGAGACTCGATTGAGATAGTTACGTAAGAAGTCACAACCAATTCTTACGATAACTATCTTATTTTCGTTTAAGCGGCAGTGGACAAGTGAGAAGCGGCCCCAAATCAGCGCCGGTTTCTAAGGATTTACCAAAAATCCGGCTGGAAACTTTGACCGGCACGGTTTTATTGATAAAATTAAACTAATTGAAACGGAAAGTAGCGGGGGTTTAAAAATGCCAACTTATACAAAATTAACCGCCATGGGACAGTATGTTCCGGCACGCGTCGTTGACAATGACGAATTAGCGACGATCATGGATACGAGCGACGAGTGGATTCAAGCCCATACAGGAATCAAGACCCGGCACTATGCCATGAATGATGAGAATACCTCAGATCTAGCCACCCAGGTCGCCCAGCAGTTGCTGCAAAAGGGTGGCGTGGCAGCTAGTGCCATCGACTTGATTTTAGTGACGACGATTACGCCGGACGCGTTGACACCAGCCACCGCTTGTTTAGTGCAGGCGAATATTGGCGCTAGCAATGCCTTTGCCTTCGACCTTAGTGCCGCTTGTGCAGGGTTTACCTTTGGCTTAGCAACGGCGGATAAATTCATTCGTAGTGGCCAGTATCAGAACGTGATGGTCATTAGTGCGGAAGTCAATTCCAAGATGATGGACTTTCAGGACCGGACCGCGGCCGTCTTTTTCGGCGATGGCGCGGGTGGTGCGTTGTTGCAAGCAACGACGGATCCTGCAGAAAACAGTATTTTAGCTGAAAAGTTACAATCACAAGGTAACGCTGAAGTGATTCATTCGGGCCGCGTGCAGCCCATCACGAAAGTTGCAGCGGACAATTATCCGAAGACGGACGCGTTCTACCAAGCTGGGCGCGACGTCTTTCAATTTGCGACCACGGTCGTCCCAGAACAGATGCGTGGTGTGATTGCGGAGGCTAAGCTGACAACTGACGACTTGCAATACGTCATTTGTCACCAAGCCAATTTACGAATCATTGAAAAAATCGCGGCCAACTTAGCGTTACCAATGGCGAAATTTCCGCATAACGTTGAACAGTTAGGCAACACCTCCTCAGCTGGTGTCGCGATGGCGTTAGCGAGTGTATTCGATACCTTAACTGGACCAACGTTACTCACGGCCTTTGGTGGCGGGTTAGCCTATGGGTCCGTATTGATTAAGAAGTAGACGAGGGGTGCGAAAATGGAATTAAAAGATTTAGACCGATTAGTCGAGAAGTATGCGCGGCAAGGCTATCAACAAATTCGGGTCAAAGCCGGCGACTTGGAGATTGCCGTCACCAAACCGAGTGTCACTGCACCAGTAAACGCGGCAGCGTCGACAAACACAGTGACAAATCCGTCCGCTGACGATCAGGCGGCAGCCATCACGAACGAATCCGCCATCACTGAATCTACAACGACTGAAGCTGCAATCGGCGCTACTGACACGGCGAACGTCACGATTCCGAGTCCAATGGTAGGCGTCGTCCACTTAGCCCCGGACTTACAAGTTGGGCAGTCAGTGACGGCTGGTCAAGAATTGGGCCAAATTGAAAGTATGAAGTTGTTTAACCCCCTCGTGAGTCCGGCTGACGGCACGCTCACGGCGGTACTGATTGCGGATAACGCGACCGTCGAATATGAACAACCCTTATTTACAATGCGAAAGGATCGGTAGCTATGTTTCGCAAGCTGTTAATCGCGAATCGGGGCGAAATCGCCGTCCGGATTATCAAGGCCTGTCGACAATTGAATATTCAAACGGTGGCGGTGTGCTCAACCGCCGACCGCCACGCGGGCTATACGCGATTGGCGGATGAAGTGGTGTGCATCGGACCGGCTGCGGCAAGTGGTTCATATCTGAACGCCGAAGCTATTTTGATGGCCGCCATTAATACGCATGCGGATGCGATTCATCCGGGCTACGGGTTCTTAGCTGAAAACGCCGATTTTGCCGCGATGTGTGCGGAATGCGGCATCGCTTGGATTGGCCCCCAAACGGAACAGATCAAGTTGATGGGGGACAAAGCCCAGGCGAAGGCCTTTGCCCGTCAACAGCAAGTTCCCGTACTGGCTGGTCAATCGATCCAAGGTCTCGATTGGCCCGAAATCAAACAAGCCGCGATTGCGATTGGCTTCCCACTAGTTCTCAAAGCGAGTTACGGCGGTGGCGGGAAGGGAATTCGCGTTCTTAGTGATGCTCATGAACTCCATCAACAATTGCGGGCTGCGCGCCAAGAAGCGGCCGCGTCCTTTTTAAACGATGCGATGTACTTGGAGCAGTTCCTGACAACCGCCCGCCACATTGAAGTGCAGGTGCTAGGAACCGGTCAGGACCTCTTTATTTTGGGTGATCGGGATTGTAGTTTGCAACTGCATAAGCAAAAAGTCTTAGAGGAAAGCCCAGCTAGTATTTTGACGGCCGCGCAACGGCGGAATTTGTACGAGTTATCACGGCAATTGCTGGCGGGAACCCATTATCAGAGTTTAGGCACGATTGAATACTTATTCGCAGATGGCCAGTTTTACTTTATGGAAATGAATACCCGGCTACAAGTTGAGCACGGGGTGACGGAGCTGACCACCGGTATCGATATCGTTGCTGAACAAATCAAACAAGCGGCGGGGGTCGCCGTCACGTTTCCAGAACACGTTGGCCTGCAGCCGCAGTGTATTGCGATTGAAGCGCGTTTGACCGCGACGTTACCAGTAACGCAGACAAAGATTGAAAGGCTACAGTGGCCTGAAAATGTCCGTATCGATACGGATTATCATCAAGGTGACCACTTAGTCACGATGTACGACGGTCTAATCGCTAAAATCATGGTCACTGGGGCCGACCGTATAACGGCTGTTCACAACTTGCAGCGGGCGTTGGCCGCAGTCAAGTTGCAGGGACCAACGACCAATCTGGACTTTCTACGACAGACTGTCGCGCGACCAGCGTACGTTAACGACCAATACACGATTCACAGCTTAGCGCGTTGGGAGGCGTCCAAATGAGTCATTATCCAAGTCCAGGTACGTGGTCGGCCTGTCCTAATTGCGGCCGCCACGTCCATCAACGACAATGGGGCACGGATCAACAGTGTCCCTATTGTCACTATTGGCGACGATTGACGGCCACACAACGCATCCAACAACTGACCGATGCTGAGACGTTTCAGCCGTTTGAAATGCCTGAGCGGACCGTTGATCGACTGGCGTTTCCAGACTATCCGGCTAAGTTGCAACGCGCTAAGCAGGAGACCGGTTTAAGTGAAGCAATCATCTGCGGCACTGCCCAAATTGCCCAACAATCCTGCGTCCTGGCAGTCATGGATAGTCATTTTATGATGGGAACGCTGAATACGGCGGTGACCCGTCGGCTGCTATATGCGAGTGAACAAGCGCGTGCTCGGCAGTTGCCATTGGTGATCGTCACCGCTTCTGGTGGTGCCCGCATGCAAGAGGGGATTTATGCCTTAGTGGGCATGAACCTGATTTTAGCAGAGTTAGCCCGGTTAGCGCAGGACCAATTGCCATTGATCACCGTACTTACCGACCCAACGATGGGCGGCGTCTCCGCGAGCTTTGCCTTTGAGGGCGACTTAGTGTTAGCTGAAGCGGGCGCCAAGATTGGTTTCGCGGGGGCGCGGGTCATTCAACAGACGACTCCGGCTGACTTACCCGCAGACTTTCAAACGGCGGACCAATTATTTGAAAATGGGATGCTAGACGCCGTCGTCGAGCGGCCGCATCTCAAGGCTTATTTGGGCCGGACATTAGCGAATTACGGGATTGGGGGACGGGCCGATGGATAAAAGATTACAGCGGTTACGCGCCGCTGACCGGGTAAGTGCCCCCATGGTCATTCAGGCGCTACTACCGACGATGACGGTGCAGACTGGTGACCGAGTGCTCGGCCGTGACGCTGCGTTAACGGCGGGCTTCGGTCGAACGGTCACTCGTCAACAGCTTGCCGTCTTGGGTGTTGACCGGGGTGTCGATATTCAAAGTCGGCGTGAAAAAAACGGTGGCGCATTGACGGTGCCTGGTTACCGAACTGCGCTGCGGGTCATCAAGCACGCCGCCAAGTTCGGCTGGCCGGTCGTCAGTCTGATCAACATGCCAGGTGCGGATGCCAGTCCAGAATCGGAGCGGCATGGTCAGAGTCAAGCGATTGCCGATATGATTGCCGCGATGGGCCAGTTGACCGTTCCTAATCTTGTCGTTTTCTTAGGCGAAGGGCATAGTGGTGGTGCATTAGCTTTTGCCAACGCTAACCGCATCATCATGTTAGATGACGCGTTATTCAACGTCGCGTCCCCGGAAGCCGTCACTGCGATTTTACATGGCCAACAAACTGTCAGCGATGCCATTGACTTGTTGCCAATGACGGCGGATGCGTTGCAGGCGCGCGGGTTAGTCGACCAAATCATCGCGCACGACCAGGCTGACTTGATTACTGTCATTAATCAAACGATTGAACGCCAGCTGGCACCCTTGCAATCTCTGACCGCTACTGAACTCATTGCACAACGTGAGCGTAAATTCAGGCAGTTCTTGGACAGTTGGCCGGTTAATTGATGCTAGTCAAGCTGGTCGGATCGCGTGATATAGCGGATTTGGCGTCAATATAATAAGATAAATTGTAAAAAGTCACCGATTAGCTAGTTGCTAGTCGGTGACTTTTTAGGAGCCTGCAGGTAATCTTTAATCAGCACTGATGAAGATTTATGTCATCTAAACGCATTGTGCTAGTTGGTTTTGCATGAATGCTGATTAAATCATGCTACTTTCCAAGTTCAAAAGCAGCCAGCTGAGGCCCGCTGGAAACAGTGCAAATTAGTGTAAACTTGCAGCACATGTTCGTCCTAGCCGGCCTACAGGCATTTCTGACAACGCTGGAACGTGGTGGACACAGATTTAAGCCGGCAACCCACGTCTTAAATACTGGCCTTCCACTAACCAAGCAAAAAACGCTTGCTAAGTGGAATTTCACCACTGAGCATTGTCAGAAACGCCTTCCGGCCGGGGATCACATTCGAAAGGCGAATATGTGCGAACTCAACTTTTTGTGAGATTAGTCGTTGGTTCTTACTACACGATTATTTTGACATTCAACTATCAGACTGGCACTAACAATGGCTAAACCTTTTACCCGTAATTTAAGGTTTCTTGACAGGTAGATTCACAGAAATTGTCAGAATCTTTCCCAGTTGACTGAGATAACAAAATATTGAATTCCAAACCAGAGCAATTTTATCGACTACTATCAAGACTAGTTGCCATTGGAACCAGTCAAATAATATCCATGTAATCTTCTCAGTATTTAAACGCTATACAGCATCATCGATTCCACCTTAAAGATTTGCCTAAAGGACTCGACACCTAATATTCAATGGTCAATTGCACCCAGATAGGTGGCCGTTCATCCGCCATTCGAGCGGGTTCCCGACTGTAGGGGCTGGCTGACAATGCTCAAGGGCGAAATTCTTCTTGTCCGGGCGAATTTCCCGGGCTAGAAGAAGACTCGTATTTGAAATTGCGCAGTGGAGTTCTGCGTGAGTTCAAATCGATGTCCGCCCTGTTCCAGCGTTGTCAGCCGGCCCCGGAAGTCGGAATAAGGAGATCACCAGCTGACGAACAATAATCCAGACAATTGGCATGATTTAATCAGTTTTGATGTTAAATGATAACTAGCCCAAAACGCGTAATCTAGATTTTTTCTGTTTCTGGCAATTTCGACTTTAATACAAAATAAAAAGGACGACCAGAGTGGCCGTCCTTTCAGTATTAATACTGATTAGTTGTCGTTGTTTGATCTTGAGTGGTTGTTTGGTCCTGAGTCGTCGTGTCTTGGGTCGTGCTAGTGCCATAAGTGGTCGTGTCACTAGTTGTGGTGGTGCTTGACGAACTAGAGCTTGAACTGCTGCCGGTCGTAATAGAAGCCGTCTCAGAGAAGAGTGATTCTGAGATGCTGCTAGTAGAGAGGCCGAGCGCTTTTCGAATTCGTTTGGAATTCTTGTAACGTTCTGAAGCAGAAGCGACTTGATAGGAGAGACCATCAATCATGGAATCCGTCCCTTGAACCGTGTAGGACTTAGCGTGGTGAGAGGCGTTCTTGTACTTCGTATCGAGCGCGACCATATCGTTCCAAGTTAAGTCAGTCCGCATGTTTTTGGACAGTTGTTTAGTAATCTTTTCAATATTTGCAATTGAACCTAGTGAGTTAGATTGACTAACCATCGCCATGATAATTTGCCGTTGCCGTTTTTGACGACCGTAGTCACCTTGAGGGTCATCATAGCGCATCCGTGAGTAATCCAGTGCAGCGGCCCCGTTAAGCTTGATTTTGACACCCTTCTTAACATTGGCATGGCCGTACTTGAAGGTCATCTTAGGGGTAATCGTCACGCCACCCATGGCATTGATGATTTGCTTCAAGCCACCCATGTTGATCAGCATGTAGAAGTCGATTGGGACATCGAGCAGTTTTTCAACGGATTTGACCGCGCCACTCGCGCCACCAATAGTGTAGGCCGCGTTGATCTTTTCAGACTGGCCGTCGATCATGACTTGCGTATCCCGTGGAATACTAGTTAAGGTCATGCTTTCCTTTTTCGGATTGATGGTCGCGACGATCATCGTATCAGTCCGAGCAGAGAAGTTCTTGCCCCGGCCGAGCGCACCCGTGTCGGTCCCGAGTAATAGAATTGAGAATGGTTTGCCTTTCTTAATGACCGCGTCAACGTTCCGGAGCTTCTTGGACCCCGTCGATTGATAAGTCGTGTTCATCGTATCCTTAGCGGCATTCCAGGTCTTGTAGCCCCACCAGCCACCGGTGATGATTAGCAGGACGACCACGATCAATAAAGTAATTAGCCAAGGACGTTTTTTGTGTGGTTTCAAATGTGGATTGCGCGCCTGTTGCTCGCGGTAGCGGCGTTGGCGTGGCCCCATTTGATTATCGTTATTATTTTCAGACATATTCGTTCCTCATCACTTTAGATTTTTCCCTCAATAGTCATTTTATGCTGTTTGGCAAGCATTTGGTTCTTAAAATGGGTAACTTAAAAAGATTTTAATAATCAAAACTGCCGTTATCAGCGCAACACAATTATAGAACACTATAATTAAAATTGTGACCGCCGTCAAACGTTTCCATCTATAAATTAGCCTACAAGCCATCTAAAAACAGTGGTATACTTGAATAATTCTCATTGAATTATTATTTTACATAGCTTGGTTGCAGCCTGAATGGCGTGCAATACGGTTGAAGAGAGGAAGACCGAGTGTGCAGATTTTAGGAACCTTTGTGCAGAGTATTTCCGGGGTCATGACGATTATCGTGATGATTGCGGTGGGGTACTTATTGGCACGGTGGGGCTGGTTCAACGAAAGTGCCACCAAATTAATTGCCCGATTAGTCACCCAAATTGCCTTACCGGCCTATATGATTGCGACGATCACGAAGCAATTTACGGCTGAAAAATTGCTGTCGACGTTACCCGGATTACGTTTTCCGGTACTGAATATGGCGATTCTATTTGGGATTTCGTTTGGCGTGATGCGGGCGTTGAATATCAAGAAGGGCCATCGGGGCTTATTTTCGTCGATGTTTCTGAATTCGAATACGGTATTCATTGGTCTACCCGTTAACCAGGCACTGTTTGGCAATAGTGCATTGCCGTACGTGCTGGTCTATTATATGGCCAATACGACGATTTTCTGGACGTTAGGTGTTTACCTGATTCAGCGTGACGGCACTGGGTCAGCGAATTTTGATCTGAAACAAACGCTCAAGAAGATTTTTTCACCGCCATTGTTGGGCTTTATGATTGGGGTCCTGCTGGTCATCGCTCATATCAAACTGCCAAACTTTTTAATGGATGATTTCTCCTATATTGGTGGCTTGACGATTCCACTGTCGATGATTTTTATTGGGATCTCCATGGCCAATGCTGGTCTCAGCAGTATGCGTTTCGACCGCGATAGTATCGGAATCTTAATCGGTCGGTTCATCCTCGCGCCGGTTTTGATGACGGTGATGTTGATTCCGATGTCGATTCCGTTAGAGATGAAGCAAGTCTTCATTTTACAATCTGCGATGCCGGTTATGACCAACGCGCCAGTCGTTTCCAAGCTGTACGGTGCGGATGCGGATTATGCGGCGGTGATGGTGACTGAGACGACTTTGTTAAGTCTGATTGTGATTCCAATTTTGATGGTCGTCGTCCAATCGGGATTGATACATTAACGACTCGGTGACCCATATCATTTTGAAAAACGGCTTAGTGTGACCTGTCAGTAGGTGGTACTAAGCCGTTTGGCGTTATGATTGGATACTGAACTAACGATGCTTAGCAAGTTTAAATTAGTTAAGAGTGTTGACTGATTATTCTCATTTAAATCAGTTTCAATTTGCCGTGTGCGTTTTGACACGGAAACCGATTTCAACTAGGGTCCGTCTGAAAACTACTTAAGTAAGATGCAAATTGAGGCAATGTAGACCGTAGCCAGATAAACATGAGCGAGCTTATCATAACGCGTTGCAATCCTACGAAAGTT
>NZ_JAMSKY010000027.1:0-9947 GCF_023806745.1 Lactiplantibacillus sp. B652
TGAAAAGAAAGTTGCAAGCGTCTTTCTTGAAGGAATTTTGTACTACACCAACTTTTTTACCCCACTTTGGTACCGTGGTAACAATAAGCTGGCAAATCTTTCTGAAGTCATCAAACTAGTGATCCGCGATGAATCTGTTCATGGTACTTACCTCGGCTACAAATTTCAATTGGGATATAATGAGCTATCGGCGACTGAACAAAAAACATTCAAAAAGTGGATGGATGAGTTGCTCGACGATCTCCTTGAGAACGAGTTTGCGTTCACCGAAGAAGTTTACGCGCCGATTGGGTTAGCGGAAGACGTTAAACAATTCGTTCACTACAACGCCAACAAGGCGCTCCAAAATATGGGCTTTGAATCCCGCTTCCCCAATGCTGAGATTAAAGATATCAACCCAATCGTAATGAACGGAATTTCAACCGAAACGGCCAATCATGATTTCTTCTCACAAGTTGGTGCTGGCTATCTAATGGGTAATGCTGAAGCTATGAGTAGCGGCGACTATGACTTCTAACATAGGCTTCTAGGCATAATTAAAATTTAAAAAAGGCTAATATCTACAGGAAATATTAAAGTAAAGCCCCTGAGTTGTACTAGTCCCTGTCAAGTTGTCATTTGAAATAATATAAGTTTTGCTTTGCTTAAACGGCCTCATTCCAGTATTCAGCTGGGGTGAGGTCGTTTCTTGCTGGTGAACAATCTAGTTGATTAAAATAGTTGATGCCTTCTTCGACCAAGGCCACTAATTCTTTATAGGTAACTGGTTTAGCGTGTCGATCAATCCAGCGCAATTTGAACTCGTTCCACCAACGTTCCATTGGTGCGTTATCATACGGCATTCCTGGTCGTGACATACTACGGGTGACTTCATGTTGCGCCAAAAAGTTATTGAATGTTCCTGATGTGCATGCCGAACCTCGGTCAGTATGCACTATAGGGTGGACGTCACCCGCAAAATTAAAGGCCCGTTGAAAAACCTGAACTTTTGCCTTCGAAGTTTCAGTTTCACTTAATTTATGGGCAATTAGATGGCGACCGTAAAGATCCAGCGCGCCACTCAAACGCACTTTATACTGACCGTTAACACCATAGGTCAATTCCGTTGAATCAGCTAACCAAACCTGGTTTGGTTGGTTAACGCCAAAACGCTGATTTAAAACATTATCTTGTAAGTATTGCTCCTGTTGTTTGATTCGTGAATGCTTTTTCTGATGAACCTGGCAACGAATGCCTAGCTTGCTCATAATCCTCTTAACTTGCTTTAACGTCACCTGTTCGGTGACGGCCGGGTCTTTTCTGAGATTAGATAATATTTTGGTACTACCAATACTTTGATGATGCTGGTTATACCAATATTGAACCCGTCCAGTTAAGAAGTTATCTCGAATCCCCCAATCCGTTAAGTTACGATGTACCCTAATGTCTCCTTCCTGAGCTGTGATATAATAGATCAAACGTGTGAGACATTAGAGTGTGACACAGTAACTTTTAAATCTTAATCAGATCAACTAGTTGAGTAGTTGCCCAGAAACTGACGTCAGAATTAATATGATAAGAAGGCAAATATATGAAAATTGGTTATGCTAGGGTGTCGTCTGAAAATCAGAATTTAGCTCGGCAGATTGAAGCTCTAAAAAAGTCTGGTGTAGAGAAAATATTTCAGGAAAAAGTTTCCGGAAAATCAGTTCAAAATCGCCCTGAATTGCAAAAAATGTTAGAGTTCATTCGTGAAAAAGATATTGTCACTGTTTTGGATTTAGATCGACTTGGTAGAAATGCTCAGGACATTACTGACACCATTAACTTGATTCAACAAAAGGAAGCCACACTAGATGTTTTAAGTTTACCGAGTTTCACTGATATACAAGATGTTAACTTATGGTAGATTGCAAATTTAATCCGAATTTTTGACAAATTATTCAGCATTACTTGGTAAGATGTTTGCCAGTTGAGTACTTTCAGCGGCCTTTGGTTAATTTATCCTGATAAGGTTGACATCGCGACAAGTCATAAAAAATGGTAGCTGGTGATCGATTCAACCGCTCAGCCATTTGGATATTGGACAGACCTAGCTCACAAAAAGTTTCGATTTTAATTCGTTCTGAATAGGCTATACTAGACAAAAGATCAGCTCTTAAAAATGGGTTTGTGGTAAACACCATTTTAAAGGAAGCTGGTCTTTTTGTCCGAACAGCGTTCGGATTAATTTTACAATCTACCTTTTAGAATTGTAAAAGTGAACCTGAATGACGGGTTCACCAACCGGAACGTAATGCAGGGCGGTAGGCAGGTTCTAATCAAAATCAAAACTTAATTTATGGCCGTCAAGCTTTAACTTGGCGTCAAACGACTTTCCCTTTTTGCTCTTGAAACCCTTTAGTTTGCTGGTTTCCCCTTTGGTGACCAGTGCTTTGATCGCGGTCTTCCCGAGGGTCTTACTGCTCCATTTCTTGGGCAGGGTAAAGTCTTCGCCTTGCTTAGGCTTTACAATATAAAACTTCTGTTTATTTAAAACGGTCGCTTGCGGTATTTCTAAGAAGACCTCGGCGGCTTTTTGGGCTTGCTGTTGGTGATTGATTTGTTGCTTAATGGCTGCATTGCCGGTTAATTGTGTGGGAACATCAGCGATTAACTTGGCCACAAAGTTCTTAATCTGGCTCAAAAAGTTATCCGGGGTGCGTTCTTCGGTACTGATTTGCTGTAACGCTTGCTCCCATTTAGCTGTCATTTCTGGGCTAGTTAGCAAGGGTTCGAGTTCAACCGCTTTACATAAAGTAATCCCCGCTTCACTGACGTGGAGCTTGTTCTTTTCAGTAACTAAATAGCCGCGCTTCTTTAACACTTCCAGCACATTTGCCCGGGTTGCGCTCGTTCCAATGCCTTGCACATCTTTGAGAATTGCTTGGGCTTCTTCATCATCAAGTGTTTTACCGGCCGTCTTCATTGCCGTAATTAAGGTACCTTCGGTAAATGGTACCGGCGGGGTCGTTTCTTTTTGCGGTGTTTGCAGATTCGCTTGAACTTGATCGCCTTGGTGAACGATCGGTAGGGTGGCTGCCTCTTGCTGGTCGGTTTTGTGATCATCAAATAAAGCTTGCCAACCTTGCTTAGTTGGGACCTTACCGGTTGCTTTAAAATTGGCGTCACCAACTTGGGTGATAATGGTGGTTTCTTCGTACTCGTACGGATCAGCAAACATCGCTAACGTCGTTCTTAAAACCAAGTCATAGACTTGTTGCTGTAATTTAGGTAAGCTGGCTAGTTTCTCTTTAGTCGGCACAACTTTAGTCATGATAATGGCGTAATGTTCTTCAACCTTTTTCCCATTGACGTAACGTTTATTTGGGGTGGTATTGGTTAAAGCGACTTGCTTAGAGACTAAACCCAGATACTTCGTCAGATTAGCCACTAAGTACTCAAATTCTTCATCAGTGATATAAGCACAATCGGTGCGGGGATAACTCAACAACTTGGCTTCATATAAACTTTGAATAGCTGCTAAGGTTTGGCTGGCACTGGCATGATACCGTTTATTCATCGCACTTTGCAGACTGGATAGTGAGAATAGTTGGGGGCTGGCACTCTTTTTAGCCTGCTTTTGCAC
The DNA here is from genome assembly GCF_023806745.1 of Lactiplantibacillus sp. B652. NCBI lineage: Bacteria > Bacillati > Bacillota > Bacilli > Lactobacillales > Lactobacillaceae > Lactiplantibacillus > Lactiplantibacillus sp. B652. The sequence goes on from NZ_JAMSKY010000027.1 coordinate 3,608, forward strand.
GTCCTTGATTAAACCGCCCTGCGAGCCTTTATGAACGTGTTTAGCTCGCATGAATGTCATTAGACCTGCTTCGTCTTTAAATCGCTGATAGGGGTCTAATTTTGCGACGAATTTTTGCTGATTAGCTAAAATTTCCGCATTTAGTTCAAAATAGGGTTCCGGCTTAAAGTTTTTGATTGCCTGGTCTCTTTGATAGACCATATACAAGGTTGGCGTCTGCACGCGACCAATTGAGTACACCCCACGCACCCCATTTTTCCTCAACAATAAAGTATATAAGGGACTACCATTCATACCGATCAACCAATCACTAATTTGCCGGGTTTGAGCTTCTTTATAAGCCAAATAGTCTTTGTGCCAATCACCAAGATTTTTGAATCCAGTAATAATGGCGTCTTTTTCCAAGCTATTCAACCATAGCCGTTTAATGGTCTTCTTTTTAACGTCAATCTGGGCTTGGCTCATGATTGACCAGGCAATATTGGAGCCTTCCCGACCACTATCGGTGGCCACAATAATGGTATCGGCTTTCGTTAACAGGTCTTTAACGACCTTGAATTGCGCTCTTTTACTAGTTGACACTTCAAACTTGTATTTGTCTGGGAAAATCGGTAAATTAGATAAGGCCCATTGCTGGTATTTCTGATCATATTTATCCGGTGTGGCTAGTTCAACTAAATGTCCGAGACCATACGTCACAAGCGTATTTTCGGGCAAAACAGGGTCACTAACCGTATAGTAACCCTGTTTTTTTGTGCTCTTTTGAAAGGCTTGGACGTATGAACGGGCTTGACTGGGTTTTTCAGCTAAGATAACAGTGGTCATGTTCGTTCACTCCTTGTGATTAAGCTTCTGTTCTAATTCTGTTCTGCCTTGTTCAGCCGCTTTTAACCAGGTTTAACGGTGCATTTTTTATTCCGATTACAAGTGCATGCCCCCATCTTCATGCCGGTTTCGAGTTTGGTGTTGCCGTTGCTTTTTCGTCATTTCCCACTCAGTCTCCTTTAAACCTTGCGCCTGTTTTTGCCGTTGGTAATCTTCATCACGGGCATATAGGGCGGTCATGATTGCGTTACTAAAGGCCGTCTTTAAGTAGTAGTCTGGACTAACTGGCTTGTAGTTCAGTGGTTGATAATGTCCGATATTTGCTTTTCTATACTGGTCGTCCTTGGCTTGTTGCTCTTTTAACTGCTTTTGGATTTTCTCAATCTGACTGTTTTTAATCATCGGATCGGCTTTGCATTCACCCAAAAAGAGTTGTTTAGTGCCGTCATGCTTTAAAACCCGTTGTAAGTGATGATTCTCTAGCTGATCTAAGCTAAGCTGTCCCAATAAATAAGCTAGTCCTTGTTGATGTTCTTGGGTACTGAAAACCCTCGGTGGGTTTTCCTGCCACTGTGCGATTGTTTCAACCTTGCACGGCTTTAAAACAGGATCATAGTACATCACGGCTGTATAGGCTTGTTCCTGTTTAATCAATGGCAATCCATCTAAATCACCTTTGGGAAAGGCCCTTTTCAATACTTCATGGTATTGCGTTTTAATGAATTGCTTAACGGCCATGATTGCCCGTAGATCTTTGACTGCGCGAGTAATCTTTTGCTGTTCGGTTGGTGAATATTTCTCTAGTAACCCTTGATCGACGTGTTCTAGACTTTCTAAGTTATCGTCATGAATCATCAGCGTATATTTCAGTTCGATTTTGACTTCCTTTTCTTGTTGCATTAATAACTTCCAGCCAACGTATGGCCGTTTGGTAAAGGTCAATAATTGTTGGGTCAACAAATCATCACGAATGTTCATTAAACGTTCGTTTAATTCGCTACCCTTGAAAACTGTTTGTTCGCTATCGGTTTCCTTAATTAATTCTCGTCTTTCAGCTTGCGTGGTCTGTTCAAAATTAAGCTCTGGATAAAGTTTTTTCGTGGTACGATCGACCACTTTGTTTAAGAGTTCATCTGCCTTTTTTAATGAGCTTTCTTGTTGGTTAATTGTCAATAATTGTTTAGTCACATCTTCACCAACTGCATGTTTAATTAAGGTGCTATTTTTCCAATTAAATAGCATGCGCCGTTTATCATCTAAGCTCTCTAAACTGATATAAGTTTTCAGTTCATGACTTAACTCATTGACCACCCGTTTTTCATTAAACGATAAATGTTTGCTTAGACTATCTAAATGATCTCTATTGATTACTTTTTCTTGGTTGTTTTTATAACTGGCTTTGGCCTTGCGATAGTTCTTTACTTGTTGGTTAAATTCTTTTCTTTCATGCCGCTTGCTATTGATTCCCTCATGTTGAGTTGGTGTATCATCTATGCCCTGCTCGATAAATGATTTTTCACTGATCCGATCCGGAATATTTTTTTGCTCTAAAACTTGATTGACACTAGCCGCCCAATTGTGCCGCCATTCAGTAATTTTTTCTTTTTTATCCCAATCAACTAGCCACACCTTTCTTGATCTTGGAAAACGACTATTTCCTGTATAAGTCTTGTTCCCATTTTCATCTAATATATTTTCCCTTTTACTTTTCAATCCCCATGTTCCGTCTGGATTAAATGGACGATTAGTTAGCATAACATGAGCGTGCGGATTATCTGGATGATCTCTATGAATTGCTACGTCGGCAACCATACCCTCATCAACAAAATTTTCTTGTACATATCTTGTCAATAATTCTTTCTGTTCGTCTTCACTTAATTCAACTGGTAAAGCCACGTTAAACTCTTTTGCATAGCGTGAATTTGCTCGCCGATCTTTTCTTTCGACTTCATTCCATAATTTCTCTCTATCACTCGCCCATTCTGGCGAATTCTTTGGTGTCAAAATAAAGCTTTCTGGCATGACTGACCGAGCATAAAAATAGCTTCGACCTTCTTTTTGATTGAATAACTTTTCACCACTTCTATAACTTGCTCCAGCAATTGCGCTTCTTCCTTTTCCAGCACTAATATTACTAAAGCTCATGTGAAAAATTACCATGTCGGTCACCACCTTTCTTTGGGTTTATGGGTTTGCTTTTGTTGTCGCCAACGGCGACTTCTGATACAAGGGTTTAGCACAATAACACAACCAACTTTAGTTGTTGTGTGTAAGTGCGCATTGACCTCGTTTCACTCGGTCTTCTGATTCTCTTAACTTTAATTTAGTGTATGCCTTCCGCTTCGCTATTTCAACTTTCATACTTTGACTTAACGTTCTCTGTATGATATAGTGTCGGTGATCATTTTTAATACGATTGGAAGGATCATTATGTCTCAAAGTAACTTATAAAAACAAGAAGCCAAATTAAAACAGCTTAATCAAAAGATTAAAGTTGAAAAAAATAAAATTGAACAAAATCTCGGTAAGCAAATCATTAGATCAGCCAATTTGGATTATGGGACACTTACCACTCCACAGATTAAAGTGATTGCTAAAAAAGTTGCCGCCTTTTTAAATCAAGCTCAAAATAACCGATAATAGTTAGGTGGTAATGACTATACCTAATCAATATGAAAAACTAGTTGAGCAACAAACGCTTTTAAAGCAAAAAATTGAGCGGAAAGATTTTAAATTACGGCAATCTAAATACTATGAAAATCGGCAAGCCCGTAAAGCCCGTTCTCGCCGATTAATTCAAAAAGGTGCTTTGCTCGAAAAATACTTTCAAGCTGATACCCTCTCGGTCGAACAAACCGAAGAGCTTTTAAAGACATTTGCCGGTTATGTTAATGCCCATAAGCCGAATAAATTCAAAAACGATCAACCTAATAATAACTAGGCCGATCGTTTTTATTTTCTGAATCATTCATGGGATTTCTAATTTTTAAATCTGAATTATTTTTAACAAAGGAATTTAATTGTTTTTGAACGGCTGCTTCAAAGGCGATTTTGGGGTTTATTCAAGGAAAATCTCGCAAATTATTTTTAATTACCTGGTCATGCTCTCTTCTGTAAACTGATACAAATTTTTGGCTATTATCGCAGATCACGACGTTATCAGCTTTGAATGCAACTGCTGCTAAATTATGATTTGATTGATTATAGCGTTTTTTAACAACTTCATCTGTTACCCCGTGCCCACCTTTTTTGACCCGTTCATGAACTCGATTAATTGTTACTTTTTCGTTTTTTAACGCCACGTATAAAAGTGTTACCTCAAAACCATTTTGGTGAGCCAGATCAATTAAATTCAATTGCGCCCTACCCTGGCCAGCCAAGGTTGTTTCAACATGGATACTCCGCCCGATATCTAAAGCCGCGTGGAGTTGTTTTATCTCTTCGCGCATTGCCCTAAAGTTGTCACGATTTTTATGCCAATTGCGACCCATTTTTTAGAGGATTTCATCGGCATTTAATCGTTTGGAGTGAGTAAATAATTCGGGTCTCGCGCGATATAAAGTGCTTTTACCAGCGCCGCTTATCCCAGCCACGATGATGTATCTCTTTGGCTCACTCATGTATGCTTGTCATTGATAATTTTCTCTTGGCGTTTATCTAAGAGGTAAGTGTGTAACGCGTCAAACAACTTGCGCTTATCAGGATCTTGATTATGTGCTGCTTGCTCCCAAATTTTTTGAATGTTGATTGCCCAGGGGTCAGCCAACAATTGCTCTATTTTTTCGACTTTTTTGCTTGGTTTGGTCATTTAAAAAGCTCCTTTCACATTCGCTTAGTTCAGCCATCGCCTGTTCAACTACTTAAGGCCCCTATTTTTGTTTCTAAGTGATTTTAAAGCAGTTTTAATAAATTATGCACCGCAACGCTCAAAACGGCTTAAATGAGCTCATATGACGTTTAATTCCAAGAGCGCTCATTGTCAGTGTTCTGTTCTTCGGGATGTTTGGCCGCATATTCTCTACCGCTTGTTGGTTCCACCAAACGCCAAATAGGTTTTGCATGGTGCCATACAAGTAGTTTTCAACGTTCTTGATATGTTTCTCATTGCTTCTAAGAACGTTAAAGTAGCGTCTCAAGGCTTTAGTCATCAAAGGTTTAAGTTCTTCGTCGTCAAGCGGGATTAGAACCCCAATATCCTGATGATCCTTTTCAACTTGGTACTTAGCATTTAAGATAATGCCAATGAAGCGCCGCGTTTGTTGCGGGGTTCGACACCATAAGCTAAGTAATTGCACAGCTTCTGGTTCTAAGAAAACCGGTAAGCCAGTATCTTCATCAGTTAAGAAGTTATTAGCATGATTTATGAGATCATGGTTTTGCTTTTCGATTTCATATGGTGAGAAACGTGCTGTGGAAAAGTTCAACTTTTGAGTATCTATATTGTATCTGTTTTTGTCTCTTTGAGAGCGTAAAATATCTTGTGTAAATGCATAAAAGAATTCTGAATTGTATAGAAATAGGGAATGCCTTCCCTTATGATATTTAGTAATCACAGAAAACATCACAGGAGGCATTCCCCATGAATGAACTTACCACAGAAATTATCGCTGCACTAGCCCAAAAGCAAGATTTGGACGAAGTTTTTCGTCACCACCTCGAAATTGCGATTAACCAGCTGCTTCAAACCGAATTGGCAGAGTTTTTGGGTTACGAACGCTACTCATACGCTGGGATTAACACTGGTAATAACCGCAACGGCAGTTATGAGCGCTCGTTTGATACGAAGTACGGCCAACTTAACTTAACCATTCCTCGAGATCGCAACGGCCGGTTTGAAAATCATACCTTGCCAGCCTACGGTCGGCACAGTGATAATTTAGAAACAACGGTCATTCAGTTGTATACCAAGGGAATTACCACTGCTGAAATTGCCGAACTCATTGAAAAAATGTACGGTGCTCACTACTCCAAAGCCACGGTTTCCAACATGACTAAAGCTATCAATGAACAGGTTCAAGCTTTCCAGCAACGTCGACTGGCTTCACAATATGCAGCCATCTTCTTAGATGCCACTTACTTGCCGTTAAAGCGGGATACCGTTCAAAAAGAAGCCGTTCATATTGCGATTGGCATTCGTCCAGATGGGACGAAAGAAGTGCTGAACTACCAAGTGGCGCCAACGGAATCGACTGGAATCTGGACTGAATTGCTGGGAACCTTGATCAAGCAGGGCGTTAAAGATGTGCTGTTGTTTGTGGCCGATGGGTTAGTTGGTTTGGATGAAGGCTTGAATCGGCATTTCCCTAAAGCCAAACGACAACGTTGCCTGGTTCATGTTGGGCGGAATCTGATGAACAAAGTTCGCGTAAAAGACCGCAAGGCCGTGATCAGTGACTTTAGAACCTGTCTAATATCTTTTGAGCATCACAATCAAATAAGCTAAAACAACCATTTGGCGACTAGTACTAAGATGTCGTTCGCAATTTTTCCAAAGGCGCCGACATTTATCTAGCCA
>NZ_JAMSKY010000028.1:0-9532 GCF_023806745.1 Lactiplantibacillus sp. B652
TGTGACAAAAGGCGATGCAGACCAAAGCTTGTAGTAATTATAGACGGAATGCCATTCAGGAAAATCACTTGGAACTTGTCGCCATTGACAACCTGTTTTTAGGACATAGATAATCGCACAGAAAGTTTGTTTTCGAAAACTTTCTAGCTCTGGTCGAATCTGTTCAAATTGTTTGCGGGTAATATTGCTTGGATAGTTTTTCATGGCTAAAACTCACTTTTTAATAAAACTATATCAGATTTTTTAGATATTAGACAGGTTCTTAAACAAGTTCATCGGGCCGCCAACCGTGAAGCAGCCGAACTGAAACTGAATGAGTTCACCAACAACTGGCATCAGACCTATCCCAAATTAATCAAAGATCTGCTTAAAATGCCGAATTTACTCACTTTCATGGACTTTCCACCAGCTATCCGGCAATCACTATACTCCACTAACCTGATTGAGAACTTTAATAAGCATCTCAAGCGCACCACCCACCACAAAGAACAATTTCCAAATGAAACAACGACAATTCTTATACGACTTAAATTAGGTATATTAATTTTAAAAAACTTTTTTAAAATCCATCTAATTAAAACCACAAATGAAAACAAAAATAGCGCTAACATTGTAATCACTGATATATCATAAATCAATTTAAAGTTCCCCCGTAATTGCAATCAAAAAAATTAATAAATCGTACCAAGTACTCATATAATATTATGTTATTGTGAAAACAACTTTCATTTTCGATTTCCTGTAACGATCATATGCAGTCAAAAATGATCGAAAAAATAAAATATTATAGAAACAGGTTTAAAGGTTAACATAATGCACAGTATTCAAAGCTAAACTTTGTGAAGTCTAGTTAGGCCTATTGTAGCAGTGTTTATAGACAACTCACTGTTCGATTTAGCCAGTTTAGCTGAGTTTGTGAAATTAGGCTGGTTTAAGCTAGATTATCCAAAGCCTATTTTAATCACATTTAGACTTTGTGAAATTAGCTTAAACTGTCCTAGTTAGCCGGCTTGTGATTATTATTTATTTATTCAATTTAGTTGACTTATTGGTTTACCTCTGCTGTAATGCGAGGGAGTGAAGTGGTTGAGTGCAGAGTTGTACCCTAGTCAGACGATCAAAATTAAAATGACTATCTAGCTAGAGTGCAACTCACCTGTTGTAACGCTCGGTCGTTCGGGCATCGCTTGGACAATCAGTTGCGGTATTGCTACCAACCACTAGTATCAACCTACATTCTCGGTTAAACCCATTAAAAAACGCCCTAATGGACGCTGATAGCACGTATTTAGTTTTGTTCGGTTACCAGCTACTAGTGGTCACCATGCCTAAGCATCGTTTTACCACCCGGGCCGTTAATGGTCGCCCTCACCATTCATCACCAGCCTGATTGTCTAAGGCCTTATGTGATATAACCGGTTGTTATTGAAGTCGCACCGGTAAACGTGTCCCCTTTATATTTATACTCTAGCTTGTCCCCTAGAATGGTCCGCGAGAAGCAATTGAATGTCAAGACTTGCAATTTGAGAGCCTAGACCTTACAATTAACACATGGTTATTGTGGTTCCCGCGAAATTAAGAGGTCGCGGGGCTTCTTTTGTATATTCAGTTATTTTAGGTCTGGCTTGATTGCTAGGCCTTTTTTAATACAAGGATATTGTAACACATCAATAGCTATGCATCAAACCCAAAGAAAAATTATAAATAATAAATTATTTATTTTAAATTACTTATTTTTAATTATTAATTATTTGTGCTATACTTTTCTCAATGGAGGCGATAGAATGACTTGTAAAACCTTGCTACACTTCAATTTCAAGGGTGGCGTTGGTAAGACTACCCTTAGTGTTATGAACACTTATCTGCTAGGCGAGCTAGGTCACAAGGTACTTTTAATTGATTTAGACCCGCAAGCTAATGCCACTGAGATTATGAGAACGACTTATAATTCCAAAACTGAGCCAAATGTGGACTTATTCAATGGACTGTTAAAGCTAGACCTAACTCATTCAATTATTGAACTAACTGACAATGTTTCAATGATTCCGGCTGATTGGTCGCTTAGCTTATGGCCGGGTAAAGTTGAAAAGATTAGGAACCATGACCGCATGCTAATTCTCAAAACTTTGATTGAACAGTTTAAATCACAATTTGAGTACATTATTATTGATGTTCCACCGACACTTTCCATTTTTACCAACAACGCTATTTTAGCTAGTGACTATGTATCGTTAGTTTTGCAGACGCAGAAACAGGCTTATACGTCCGTTCTAAAAACAGCACAGTATATGTATCAGCTTAAAAACGACTATCATGCAACTTTTGACGTGTCAGGTGTCATACTGTACCTAGTTAAACGGGATGCTAAAGTTGATCGTGAAATCACTAGGGCAGCCACTGAATCATTCGGTGATGCAGTATTCATAAATCGAATTTGGCAACAGGAACGTGTAAAGTTGTTCTCAAATGCTGGTATTAAAGATGAAGACTATTGGGATAAGAAGGCTATTAGCATGTATACAATGGTGCTAAAAGAGGAATTACACAGAATTGAGGAGATAAACAATGGCTGACGACTTTTTAAACAAGCTAGCACAACAAGCTAACCAACAACTAGGAGACAATGAGAGCCCGTTTAAACAGAAGAAAGAGGTCACTAGACCAGTACAAGTTCGTGAGAGCACGTATAAGATGGTTAAAGATATAGCCTATCATAAGGACGCTAAAATCGTTGATGTCATTGACTCTATGCTGAAATATGCTATCAATTCAGACGAGTTCAGCGAGAATAATAAATAATTAAAAATTAATAATTTATTATTTATTTTTAAAAACTAGTAAATAATCCTAATTTAGGTGGAATCGTTATACTATTAATAGTGGAGAGATAAATGGGAGGCTAACGCATGAATGAAGAAGATAAAAAAAAAGAAGAACAACAAAGGTTGGCCGATAAAAAGTTTGAAGACTTCATCCAAGGAATTTACGATACTAACAAGGAGCCTTCTAATGAGGACTGGCTAGATAATGTTGCCAGTGCAATGGTCCCTAATGAGGCCGATAAAGAGAAGAGATAATGAAAAATGTTCGGAAGTTTATTACAATTATTAGGACTATCAAGATGGTATCATCACGAACAACACGCTGATAGGTCGAATGCTCGTAAAGCTAGTGGTCAGTCAGCCTTCTCATACGATGACCTTAAAGGATTACGTAAGTTGGCATTCTGGCTATTTGTATTCAGCATATTCCTAAATTGGGGCATGTTCGGTGCTATTATGCTAATTGCATGGCTAGCAATGTGGGCAATAAGTATAATCTTTTAGTTTTGTTGTAAATTAAAAGCTATCTCAAATTACTGAGGTAGCTTTTTTATGGTTGATATAATTATTGTATTGGGTCTCCCGGTGCATGAATTTTACCTGTAGAACTAACTCCCCAAGCAAGCCCGTCATCGTTGACAAAGCTCCAAGAACCATTGTCGCCTTCACTTGCGTTCAAGTCATCTAGTGATGTACCTCCAAAATCATCATCCCCATTGCCTTGAGATTTAGCCCAGTTTCTTAGAATCTGCTTGGCTTGGGATTCAGTTAAGACTGTAGAACTAGTTGTAGACTGAGTAGAAGAAGACTCTGATGAACTAGAGTTTTCGACTGATGAGCTACTTTCAGAAGAATCTATGTCATCATTAGTAGAGTTTAGTATCCTTTACTATATATAATAAGGAGGTCTCTAATGCTAGTTTTTCCGTCAACATCATTCATACCATCCAATGATAAGATGTGGTCACGAGTTGGCATAAATAAAAATCAACAATTCCCGCCATTGGCAATAGATTTAGGATGACGTTCCCTTAATTTTGAATGGTGTCCATGGTCTTAGTTAAATTTTTCTTGTTTCTGCCCAATTGATTCAATTCAGTAACTATGACAACACCACCTTAACAAATCATAATTTGGATAATAGTATGTTCCATTTGAAAGCTAAGCCTTATAATTAGCATAGGGTTAATAGCTCTAATCAAAATACCCACAAAAGTCCTGCTCAACTAACAATTGAGTAGGCCTTTTGTAGTACAAATTAATCCTTATCACAACTAACCTCAATAGCACAACAGGTATAAATAGTGCCTAAAATCCCTAAATAAATTTCTCTCACAACTGTTTAATAAAGCGGCAATCCCCGTTGTACGTGATTAATTAAACATTCAATTCTTAAAACACCTATTTTTTAAATCGACTTAAACCTTCGCTGTTGCGTGCGTTTACTAATCCCCGTCTTTCGTTCAATCATCTTATAAGTCATGCCTTGTTTTCGCAACTCATAAGCAAATCTGATTTGTTCATCAGAATACGTTTTCGGTCGCCCTTCCCGAAACAACGGATCATGTTGCTTGGCATACAATTTACCTTCTTGTGTGCGCGTGACAATCATATCGCGTTCAAACTGCGCAAAGGCGCTAAATATTGTAAAGACTAATTGGCCAGTCGGCGTATTGTCAATTAAGCCCATATTCAAAATGTTGACTTTGACATTTTCTTTAAACAACTCTTGGATAATGGCTAATGCCTCGCGCGTGTTCCGTGCAAACCGATCCAACTTAGTAACAATCAAAGTATCGCCTGTTTTTAGAACGCGCAACAGTTTTTGAAACTCCGGTCGTTCGGTAGTTGTGCCGGTAAACTTTTCTTGAAAGATTTTTTCTGCTCCTGCCAATTTTAGTAACTCAATTTGATTTGCTAATTTTTGATCAGTGGTACTGACCCGCGCATAGCCATATTTCATCTTTTTCTCTCCTTGTTTATGTCATTAAGTAATGACACGGTTCTAACCCTTTAATTATACAGCATCAAAAAACAGGCCACAACTGTTAAGTTGTGACCTGATTTGCTCTGTTAATTATGGTTCTATGATATTTGGTGTTTAAGTATAAGAATAGTGTTGATGAATTTTATCTATCAACACCAAATATCATAGGCCCCAAAATTGTCTGACCAGTGTTTGGACAAAAAAGACCAGCTTCCTTTAAAATGGTGTTTATCACAAACCCATTTTTAGGAGCCGATCTTTTTTGTCCGAACAGCGTCGGATTAATTTTACAATCTACCAAAATTGTACATTTTTTTCATTGGGAAATTTATAACTAACTAGTTGAGCGAATAAGGTTACATAATTGTTTTAAAAAATTGCTGATACTATAAAGATTCTGATTTTTCAACTTTTAACCAGTATAACAATGTCAAATTAATCGACTATCTTAACTATTCCATAGATATGTTCTCATACAACATTTCTTGACAATTATGAAATAGGTTTAAAATGAAAAACATCAGTCAATAATTCTCAGAATTATATAATAAAGTCTTAATTCAACATCAAAAAACTAAAAAAGTTACATTTAAAAATAGATTCCCAACAAATTTTCACATGTAGAAGATAATTAATTACTTTTCTTAATTAAAGGAACGGCCCAAGCCAACGTAAAGTGAATCACGTTGGCTTGGGCCGTTAAGTTATTTCATCAGGTCATCAAACGTTTGATTAACCGTCTCTTGATCACGATTGTTGGTAAAGACTTTAACTGGTTGTAAGTCACTCAAATCATTGGCAACTTCCTTCGTCGCATAAATCATAACTGGGGTGCGCTTCGCAAACTGGGTTTGGACTAACGCCACATTACCAACTACCGGGGTGCCCTTCGTCTTTTCGGTAATCCGCCACTTATACAACTTTTTCGTATTCAAAACATGTTTTGCCCGCTCATCAGGATCATGCACAATATGATAGGCCATTAACACATTATCAGCCATGTTGATTCCTCCCATTATTGGCCAGTAGTCATTTCTTAACACCATTAGTATACGTGCTGAGCCCTCAGACTAGCAATTATTTGAACCAAGCCACCAATCGATCAAATTAAGTTTGGTGATGACCAGTCTGGATCAGCTTAACTACTTTAGTAACCGTTGGCTTAGGCGCCGGCATCGTTGGTTTTGCTGGGTTACCAGCATACTCCGCAGTTTTATCAGCTTTTGGCGTTACGGTTGGCTTACCGTCCTTATTGCAGCGTTGATGCTTGTCAAAAACTTGGCAACCTTCTTTCGTGGTAATTATTGCAACAACCCTGCTCGTCGTCTTGGGTCCGGCAGACCTGGAACTGAATCTGGCTATTCGGGGCTGGTGCCCTCTGTGTGGTGACAGCAGCATGTATATCAAACCTTTACCATCTCCAAACACGAAATTAGCTTGCATACTGTTTGATAAATATCGCCTAATTTGGACAATCCTACTGAACTATTGCAGGTGGCATCAGTTCATACAGCCAAGTAAAGCCAATAAGGTATACCCTAGTGGCCTTTTTGAGCTTTTAAAATAGAATAAGTCCTGCTTTTTCTAATATCAGATTTAATCATCCATATGTTTTTGTAAATTTTGCGTTAGACATATTAAGTCTGGTACATTTAGCTCAACAGTATTAGTGCCTTCTCTACGATAGTACTTACCATTGTAGGGTTCAGGTTTCCCAGTATTATCTATTTTAATGGGTAATACTGTTGCACCGTTATAGGTATAACTTTTTATGTCTTTTAACATTGTCATCATCTCTTCACTAACAGGCTCTTGAGATAGTGCTGAGAAATAATGTTGATAATACTCATCGATACTTTTTCCACTTAATGTTAAATCTCTTTTAATCCCAACAATGGAAATAGGTCCTATCTTAAATGGTTCTATTCCAAGGTCAGATGCGTTATAAGAATCAGAATCAGAATCTGCAACACCAATCATGATGTAAGAACTCTTATGACTCGGAGTATTGGCAAAAGAAGTTGCTTTTTTTGCTATATTGGATACTAGTTTCGTGTTGAAAGCTTTCTTTTGCGTCTGTGGATTGAACGAATACAAACCAAGTTTAAATTCAAACCGTTCTGTTTCGCCAGAACTGTCTTCAAGTATTTGTTTAAGTATCTGTCCATCGCTATATTTTTTTAATTCGTCCTTGCTAAAAATGAACCCTGGATCAAGTAATCCCTCAACAAGAGTAATATTGGTTTCCCTATCGGAAACTTTTATAGAATGAGATCCCTTTGCTAATTTAGATTCAAGTCCAGTGCTCTTATGCTAGATTTACGGACAGATTTTCTTCTGCCCTGTAAACTAATAGCATAGGAGCATTTTTTAATATGATTCGATACAAAAAAGAATTTAAGCAGTTGTTGCAGGAGGCAATCAAGGTCGGAACGGTGAATAAGCAGTTGCAGCGTGAGACGATGGTGGGGCGGTTGATTGCGGGCAATTTGCCTAGTTACGCCCCTAGCCATCAAACATTGAATCCCAAGTCACCGTTGATGGGTCGGCGGATTGCATTTCTGGAATCGTCAATTACGGCCGGTGCGGGTGCACTGGAAGATTCGTTCGTCGATCATCTCGTCGCGACGGATGGCGTGATTGCCATCAAGGAAGCGGTGAGTGGCACCACTTTAGCAGGTAACGCACCAGATAGCTATGTGCAGCGGCTCTATCATCGGATTCCAGTGACCCAACCATTGGACGCTTTTGTCTGCCAACTTTCAACCAATGATGGGCGGCATGACAAGGCTATGGGGCAAGTTACGGGTGCACAACAGCGCCACGGCTTTGACGAAACGACGACGCTCGGAGCGATTGAAACAATCGTGGCCTATGTTCAACAGCATTGGGCGGTGCCAATCGTGTTCTTCACTTGTGTGCGAAAACACGATGCGAATTATGGTAAATTAGTGCAGCAATTGAAAGTCTTACAAAAAAAAGTGGCACTTCACGATTATTGACCTCTGGCAAGATCCAGTGGTCAAAGCTGAAAATCGCGCCCAACCACTAGCAATGGTCGACGACGCTCATCCAACCCGATTAGGTTATCGGAATATCTGGACGCCAATTTTTCGGCAACAATTAACGGACGTGCTTCGCCAGTCGGAACCATAATCGTCAATCGATTTCGCGTTTTCAAGGCTTCCGTCGATAGTCTAAAGAAATAAACATAACGACCGGATGAACCTGTCATGTGATAGGCTCATCCGGTCGTTATGTTTTAGCTTACTTCAAATTTTAGGTTAGTCTGCGACTTCAATCTTCCCAACCGCGATTGGTAAGGTGACGTGTGCATCGTAGGCGCCAACTTCACCAGCAACGGTGGCTGGTAAAGCCAAGTCTTGTGGTACGCCGTGAATGTAGATGACCCGTTTGTCGAGTTCCAAGTCATCGGTACCAAAGACTTCTTTGAACTTCGCTTGCAAATCAGCTAATGGCACATCGATTTCGTAGGCAAAGTGGCCTTGGGCGTCAGCGACTGGGTAGTTATCATTTGGCACGTCCATGTGATGTGGGGCGTTGTCAAATGGCACCATCGTTGTCCCTGAGACTGGTTCAGTTTCTGGCAAGTCGACAAATCCGTCATGATTGGCATCCTGCGCCATCGTGGCAATTTGGGCCGCCTTACCATCTGGAAAACCGTGGAAATGTTCCCAGTGTTGCGTATTTGCAGGTGTATCAAACATTTCAATCGCCACGTGTAATTGGTCACCGTCTTCAACAAAGGTGGCAGTTCCATGGGGTGCCGTTCCAATGCCTTCTGCGTTTAGTGGTACGATGTTAGCAACGTATTTTTTAGTCATGAATGATTCCTCCAATTCTTCATTATAAGTCCATTATATGCTATTCTAAACTTATTAAAATTGATATATGTCAAGAAAGGAAAATTTATGCACTCAAAAATGGATTGTATCAGTCGCTCGCCACTTTTCGCGCCGCTGTCACCGACAATTAAAACTAAATTGATTACAGTGACGCACCATCGCAAGTTTTTTCAAAAGGGTCAACTGATCCGACAACCGCTGGACCACCAAGAAGGGATGCTGATTTTGGACGAGGGGACGGCCAAAGTCTATGCGTTAGCTGATAATGGTAAGGAGAAAATTATTGACTTACTACATACTGGTGATGTGGTCGGTCAGCGCTGGTTATTTGCACCGCATGAAAATCAGGGCTACATCCAAGCGACTAGTGATGCGTGGGTTTGTTCCATTCAATACGCTGATTTTCAGCAGTTACTCGGAGAATCAGCGAGTTTATCGTTAGCGATGATCAACAATTTTGGCAACCAATTGATTGAAGTCGAGAAAAATCAGATGCGCCGTGATCTATTGGATGCAAAGGACCGTCTGATGGCTTATTTGCGGGATGTCGCGGTGGAATCCGGACAAGTCGTCTTTGAATTACCACTTAAAAAGAAGGAACTCGCCAATATTTTGGGAATTACGCCGGAGACGCTCAGCCGTCAATTTAAGCAGTTAGCTTTGGAAGGTAAAATTATTGTGAATAACCGGCAGATTACGATGTGCTAGAAAAATGCGGTTAACTACGCATTTTTCTAGGAACTGTCTGAAAACTAAAAATTCAGGTATAATCTGAGGAAAAACGAATCGAGGCATTCCGATGACAACACCTAAACGATACGAACTGGAAGATGCTCAGTGGGACCGAATCAAAGGAT
>NZ_JAMSKY010000029.1:0-7870 GCF_023806745.1 Lactiplantibacillus sp. B652
GCTAGATAAATGTCGGCGCCTTTGGAAAAATTGCGAACGACATCTTAGTACTAGTCGCCAAATGGTTGTTTTAGCTTATTTGATTGTGATGCTCAAAAGATATTAGACAGGTTCTTAGAGGTTACTTTCACCTAACGACTCATTATCCCTTCTCACTTAACGGGACTCCCTGAAATGATTTCGCAAAGTTACTCTCCTCATCGCTGCATTTCTTTCAATCAAATTTTAATGTGCCTTTAATCTAACCCATGAAATTTTAATTGTCAACATAATTTTTAAAAATAATCATTTTTAGTCGGCCTTTAATATAAAAAGATCCCGTTAAATGCCAAGGAAATTAACATTTTAACGAGATTATTTTTCAAAAAATAAATTTAATTTTCACCCAACAACCGTTTTAGACGAGCAATTCGTTCATCCAAAGGTGGGTGCGTATCAAATACTAGGATAGGAGCACTACCTTAGTTAGTGATTTTGGAATTGAAACTAACTTAACGCGGAGTGCCTTTGGCTTTCAACTAAAAATTGAACTGGCAATTTTAGTCTATAATTTAGGATTTTTTAATTTTGTGACGAACTAGCACCACGCGTATTGACATAAAGCTCAAAAGGTTTATGCTTGATAATATTAAAATTTAATGAGGAAACAAGGAAATATTATGAGTATTTCTGTAATTAAACGATCATTATTACCGCTTGGTATTCTAGCAACGACAGTTTTGCTGGCGGCATGTGGCTCCAAGAGCTCTAATCAAGGGTCGACTAAGCTGGCATCAAATCAAAAGATCAGCTTATCCACGACAGCTGAAATTACCAGCTTGGATTTGTCAAAAATCTACGATACAACGTCGTTTATTCAAATTGATCAAACTTTTGAAGGCTTGTATCGATATGATGCAAACGGAAATGTGGAACCTGCGCTGGCAACCAAGACAAAAATTTCTAAAGATGGAAAAACATACACGATTAACATTCGTCACAATGCCAAGTGGAGTAATGGCGATCCCGTGACCGCAAAAGATTTTGTCTATTCTTGGCAACGGGCCGTCAATCCTAAAACGGCCAGTCAATACACTTACCTTTTTGATAATGTGAAAAATGCCGATGCCATTGTGAATGGTAAACTTTCACCAAATAAGTTAGGTGTGAAAGCAAATGGGAAATATCAACTAAAAGTTCAACTTGCTCGTCCAACGACCTACTTCAAAATGGTAATGGCTCGTGAGACGCTTTACCCACTTGATCAAAAAGTTGTCGAAAAATATGGTAAAAAATACGGAACATCTGCTAAATACACTGTGTACAACGGCCCATTCAAAAATGTTGGCTGGACTGGAATCAATGATTCCTGGAAGCTGGTTAAGAATAATCAGTATTGGGATAAAAAAGCAGTCAAACTTTCTCAGATCAATTACACAGTTGCCAAATCGCCAAGCACAGCATATAACCTGTTTCAATCTGGCAAACTTGATTTAATCAGTCTTGTTGGTGAACAAGCGAAACAACTTGGGAAGAGTAAAGATGCTGTTAAACGGCCACTAGCCGCAACAGAGTATCTGCAATACAACCAACGTAAAGGCGTCTTCAAGAATCGTAACTTACGGTTGGCTTTCTTTTTAGCTTTGAATCGAAGTCAATTAGTTAACAAAGTGATGCAAAATGGATCAATTGTTTCGAAAGGATTTGTGCCCGCCGATTTCGCCAAGAACCCTAAAACCGGTGAGGATTTTGCCAAGGAAGCGTATGTTCCTGGAACAGTTGATCATGATGCGACTAAGGCAAAGCAATACTACAAAAAGGCCTTATCACAATTGGGTAAGAAGAATTTAACTATCAAGCTCTTGTCCGCTGATGATGATCAAACCAAAGATGTCATTGAGTTTATTCAAGGTCAACTTCAAGAAACGTTACCAGGTCTCAAGGTTGAATCAAGCAGTATTCCATTTGCCTCGATGCTTGCAAAAGCTTCAGCTGGAAACTTTGAAGTTAACTTTATAGGTTGGTCCGCTGATTTTGCTGACCCAATTTCGTTTCTTTCCCAATTTACATCAAACAACCCAGAAAATAGTGGCAAGTGGAGCAGTCAAGCATTTGATCAAGCTATCAAAGATTCCAATAACAAGGATTCGAATAATGCCACCAAGAGATGGCAAGATTTAATCAATGCTGAAAAGATTTTGGCCACTGATCAAGGAATTACGCCGATTTATCAAGCCAATGGGATTGACCTGGTTAACCCGAAGTTGAAGGGGGTTGTCCATGATCGAATTAATGGACATTATGACTACAGAACAGCTTATTTAACCAAATAATTTGAAAAAGGGGTAATATCTTGGATAAGAAGTCAGCACTAAATTTAATTGAACATTTATCCAATGCAAATGGACCAAGTGGCTTTGAGGACGAAGTAAAGGATTACGTCGTTCAAACAGCTTCCAGCTTTAGTTCCGTTCACGCGGATCACATGAACAACGTCTATTTGAAAAATAATCAAAATTCACCTTCTAAAGGCAAAACTTTGATGCTGGATTCACACTTGGATGCCGTTGGTCTGATTGTTCAAGCCGTCAAGCCAAATGGAACCATTAAATTTGTTCCGCTCGGTGGTTGGGTACCGGCCAATTTAACTGCAGAAAAAATGCGAATCCGAAACCAAGATGGAGAATGGATCACCGGTTTGGTTGCCACCAAGCCGCCTCATTTCATGACAGAGGCAGAAAAGAAAAAGCCGATTGACATTGCCAACCTGGTGATTGATGTTGGAACGAACAGCGCTGAAGAGACCAAGGAGGTCTTGAAGATTGATACGGGTTGTCCCATCGCACCTGACACTGAGTGGGAGTACTTCAAAACTCAAGATGTCATGATGGGCAAGGCATTTGATAATCGAATTGGCACTGCATGCTTGATGACGGCAATGTCTGACCTGGCTGAGGAAAACTTGGATGTTAACTTGGTCGGTGCGATTGCATCTCAAGAAGAAGTCGGTTGTCGGGGCGCAAAAGTGACTGTTAAAAAGGTTCATCCAGACATTGCAATCTGTCTTGAGGGATGCCCAGCTGATGACACGTTTACGCCAGAATGGCTGATCCAAACCGGGTTAAAGCGTGGGCCAATGCTGCGTGATATGGATACTTCCTTTATTGCTAATCCGCATTTTCAACAGTTGGCTGTAGATCAAGCCCACCAGAACGGTATTCCATTTACCCGCGCTGTTCGGACTGGTGGTGGAATTGATGGCTCTGAATTGCTTGAGTTCCAAGGGGCACCCACCATTTGTATTGGGATTCCTGTTCGTTATGAACATACTAACTATGGATTTGTGGCATATTCTGACTTCGAAAACACCGTTAAATTACTGAAGGCAATTATTTTGAGCCTCAATGATAAGGTCATTGACGGTCTATAAATCAAGGAGCTGGTAGATTTGGATAAACAATATGTAATTGGATTGCCCGCAGAGACTCGAATCATTAATAACCTTGCAAGAAATACCGTCAACGATGACGAAGTCGCTGGCGTCATCAAACACGGTGGGGTACCAGTGCTCATCCCCACCCGCAATCCAGAAATCATGGAGCATTACGTTGACTTGATTGACGGTTTGCTGCTGCCGGGTGGGCCGGATGTTGCGCCGAAGTTCTATGGTGAAGAGCCGGTTCAAAACCTCGGCGACACAGATGCCTTCTTGGATGCCAGCGAAATCGCGTTAGTCAAATTAGCGGTTGCCAAACGCAAACCAATTTTTGGGATCTGCCGGGGCGTCCAAGTGCTAAACGTTGCCCTTGGTGGTACCCTTTACCAAGATTTGTACAGCCAACGGAATCATCCAACCCTCCAGCATTACCAAAAGGCGCCGATGCCACAGGGAACCCACACTATTTCTATCACTCCGGATTCCTATTTGGCCAAAATTATCGGCCAGGGTGATTCGACTTTGGTTAATAGTCACCACCACGAAGCTGTTAAAGCGGTTTCTGCTCAACTCAATATTTCGGCATTGGCAAAGGATGGCGTGATTGAGGGCGTTGAAAGCCAAGATGACGACTTGATCATTGGAGTTCAATGGCATCCAGAAGCGATGTTTCGGACCGATGAGAAGCAAGACGCGTTGTTTGCGGATTTCATGGCGCGAGTGGAAAAATTCGCAAACCAGAAAGTTGCGCATGATTCGGTTCCCACTGAGAATGAATAACAAACTAAAGGATCTTTGATAGGCCAGCCCCCAACTGGTTTACCAAAGATCCTTTGTTATTCATAGTGTTCAGTTGTTGAATTGGATTGAAGTCAATATTTGAGACAGGTTTTAAGAGACATTCAGAACCGCGTTTACCTTCCACAGCTCAAATAAATCATTAATCGTGATTAATAACTTATTTGAACCATGGAAAGCATTAAATCAGGCGGCCATTTGGCTCGTAAGTGTTGCGATTTCAACTTGTAAGGGGGTCTGGTAGCCCAGTGAACTATGAATTCTCTTCCTATTGTAGAAAGCATGCACATATTCAAAAAGAACAGCAGCGGCAGTTTCATAATCTTCAAAGACCGGCACTGGATAAACACATTCCTTTTTGAGGGAAGCGTGAAAGGATTCCATTGGCGCATTATCATACGGACAACCCTTACGGCTGTATGAGTGGCGGATATGTAGCTCAGTTAAACGTTGATTGTAATCATCGCTGGTATACTGTGATCCTAAATCCGTATGGATAATCAGGTCCCCAGTAATGGTTCGATTTTTAACCGCGCTTTCAAGGGTCTTTACGACTAAATCAGTAGCCATCTTTTTTGGGAACGAATAGCCGATAATCCGTCGTGAGTGCAGGTCCATGATGGTTGATAAGTAACACCAGCCATTACGCTTCGTTTGAATATAGGTCATATCAGCGGTCCATTTTTGATTTAAACCAGTGGTCGAGAAATCCTGCTTAAGCAAGTTGGGACGCTGTTCAACCTTGGTTTTGGAAGCCGAAGCCGCTTTCCACTTATTGACGGTAACGGAGTGGATATCCAGTTCCTTCATGAGCCGGGAAATCCGTCGTGGACTGCACCGAAGCTGCAGTGGTTGAAGTTCCAGATTCAATTCATGGTGGATCTTCATAACACCGTATCGCTGCTTAAATTCCGCAAAGATCCGCAGAATCCGTTGTTTCAAGCCCGCATCTTCGGCCCGGCGGGGGGATCGATAACGATAATACTGAGCTCTGGAAACACCGAGGATTCGGCACATCTTGGTTACCTGGTGGTGATGGCTTTCTTGGTGAATGTAATCAAAGATATTGGTTACTTCTGCGCAAGGAAGCCCAGGGCTTTTTTTAGGATTTCGTTCTCCTCAGACAGCGAAGCCAGTCGCTTTTCCATCGCTTTGATTTCGTCTAGCGATTTACCGGATTGAGTTTTGGCCTGGCCCTGGATCCACTTATGAACGGTTGAATAGCCAATGCCATATTCTCTGGCCAGTTGGGCAGCTGATTCACCTTGCTTATATAGGTTGATAATGTTTTGTTTAAATTCTTTGTCGTAACGAGTTGGCATGTAAAAATTCCTTCCTTTTGAGAGACGATTTATTCATTATACCCTCTCTTAAAAGTTGTCTCAGGAATCAGCTTACATCCATATAATGATGTAGATGTAACTGTTTATGAAGCTGGCGACTTTATTTCATTTATGTCCTGTGGTATGCAATTATACTTAGAAAATAAAGTTACGGCTGAAGATGACGTCAGAAACTTTGCTCCTGAAGATGTTGAAAAGAAGGGCGGTCATGTTTATGCCAACCATGAAGTAACCGCGATTCATCCTGAACATAAGACAGTAACAGTTAAGGATTTAACCAATAATTCTGAAGAAGAAGTTCAATATGATAAGTTAATTCTTTCATCAGGTGTAACGCCAAAGTTTTTACCAGTACCTGGCAATGATCTTAAGAATATCTATTTAATGCGTGGACGTGATTGGGCTTCTAAGTTAATGAGTGCTGTTAACAATCCAGCAATTAAGAATGTTGCTATTGTTGGTGCTGGTTATATTGGTACTGAAGCTAGTGAAGTATTTGCTAAAGCTGGCAAGCATGTAACTTTAATGGACATGATTGATCGTCCATTAGGAACTTACTTGAACCCTGAATTGCTTGATGTTTTGGAACCTACCTTTAAGAAGAATATGGACTTGAAGATGGGCGTTAAAATTGAAGGCTTCAACGGTAATGAAAAAGTTGAAAGCGTCAAGACCGATCAAGGCGATATACCAGCTGACTTGGTTATTGTTTCAGCAGGGGTAACTCCTAATACTGATTGGCTAAAGGACACAGTTGATTTAGATCAAAGAGGCTGGATTAAGACTGATCCATACTTGAGAACGAATGTTAAAGACGTTTACGCTATTGGAGATGCAATTTTGCCACTTTCTATTCCAGCAGGTAAGCCAATGCCAATTGCTTTAGCTACTACTGCTAGAAGAGAAGCACAATATGTGGTTGATCATATCTTTGAAGATAAGCCAGATCGCGCTTTCAAGGGTGTTATCGGTGCTTCAGCTCTTAGCGTCTTTGACTATCACTTCGCTACTGCGGGATTAAATAAGTTTTCAGCTGCTAAGAATAAGCTTGATTGTCAAACTAGCTTCTATGAAGATCATATGCGTCCAGCTTATGTCCCAGAAGCAGATAATCCTAAGGTATATGTCAGCTTAACCTTTAATCCATATACTCACCAAATCTTAGGCGGTGCTGTCCTTTCTAAGTATGATATTACTGCTCAAGGCAATGTTTTAGCTTTGGCAATTAGTCATAAGATGCGCTTGGAAGACTTGGCTGAACAAGACTTCTTCTTCCAACCAGGATTTGACCGTCAATGGAGTTTGCTTAACCTAGCTGCTCAACATGCATTAGGTATGGCAAGATTCTAATTTAATCGTTAATAAAAATAAATTATAAAGATAAAAACTAGTCATGTTTTATCGAGTAGGAGATAATTGATTAGTTCAATTATCGACCTCTCACACCACCGTACGTACGGTTCCGTATACGGCGGTTCGACAACTTAATCATATTGAATTGACTGGAGCGTCTTGGACATATTCATAAGTCCGAGTTGTTCCAGTTTTCTATTAGTTAGAGAATAGCTCAAGGTCTTACTATGTGCAGTTCGCCAGTAGCCCTTTCGGGTACTAGCGAAGACATATGCATCATGCTGGGACAGCCCCAACTTCTGTAAGTTAGTTACCTTAGTTTTAAACTTTTTCCATTGCTTCCAAATATACTGCCTTATTCGGACCCTCAACCACTTGTCAAGGCGTTGAATAAAGTTAGTTAGTTTCCCAATTGAGTAGTACTGAAGCCACCCACGCATTTTTCGATGAATTTCTTCAAACATTCTTGTCAGAGATATTCCACGATTACGTTTAGTTAATAACTTCAGTGCTTTCTTTACTCGTTGTTGCGATTGTTTAGCTGGACGGGCGTAGGCCCCATTGTGGTCTACACCCAACGAAAAGCCAAGAAACTTCAACCGTAGCGGGCTACCGACTTTGGTTTTATCTGGGTTCACTTTAACTTTCAAGCGCTTTTCTAGAAACTGGGTAATGCTTCGCATTACTCGTTCTCCGGCCCGTTGACTTTTAACATAGATGTTACAATCATCCGCATAGCGCACAAAGTGATGACCACGTCTAGTCAACTCTTCGTCCAACTCATTTAGATAGATGTTCGCCAGTAGTGGTGACAATGGCCCTCCTTGTGGGGTTCCTTTTTCACTCTTAGAACCTGTTTAAAATCTTCTTAGGAGTAATACCAGAAACGCTAAGATAACCATTTGACGACTTGAATTGAGTTTACGCTCACAGTTCTTCCAAAGTCGTCGACATTTATCCA